>JBBSFO010000125.1:0-10111 GCA_038238655.1 Thermomicrobiales bacterium
AGCAGTACCCGAGGATCGCCGCCAGGCCGGACAAGAGGATGAAGAGCAACGCGCGCCGTTCAGGTCGCCACCCCTTCCCCTGCGCGCGATACGCCCGCACCGCGAACGGCGCGAGGGCGAGCACGCCCGCCGTCAGGGCGATAACGATGGCGCGGAGGGGCGAACCGTAGTGTGCCAGACCGCGACGCGTGAGCACGGCATTTGTGCCATACGCGACGGCCGCGCCGAAGGCAATCAGATAGCCGATTCGCTCCGATGGTCGCGCAACGCTCAACTCGTCACCACCAGCACGACGCCGCCGACGATCAGCGCGACACCGACCAGTTGCAGCGGGTGGATGGTTTCGCCGGTGAAGAGCACCGCGAGTAGGATCGAGATGAGCGGCGAGCAGGCAAAGAGCGAAACGGCCCGCGTCGCGCCGAGCCGCTTCGTCGCATTGTAGTTGCACTGCCGCCCGACGAGGAAGTTGATCACGCCAACCATCGCGAACCACGCAAACCCCGCGCGCGGATACTGCGCCAATCCGCCCGGATCAACGATGAAGATGAGCACGAGACAGGCAACCAGGCCCGCGCAGAGCGAAAGGCAGGTGCCGAGCGCGGGCGGAATTTGCCGCAACCCCTGCCGCGCCAACACCGCGTCCGTGCCCCAGCCGAGCGACGCTATCGTCGCGGCCAAAATGCCGAGCATCCTTTTCTCCCCATCGCGCATTCAGCGGTGCGATCTTTCTCCGGCCACAAGCGTATCCGCGATGCGCGCGCTGTCAAGAAGAAGCGTCGCGTGCTGGTCATCGCGCCGTGATGTACGTACAATAGGCGGGGCGGTAGCATCCGAGGAGCAGTATGGCAAAAATGCGTCCGACGAGAAAGACGGCTTCTTTCTGGGTGGTGATTGCACTCGCAGTCGCGTTTGCGCCGTCCGCGTTTCCGTTCGCCGTCCGTGCCGATCCGGTCGCCGCGAGCGCGCCGGTGAACTTTGCGGACCCGGCCTTTCGCGCGCTCTGGCGGCGGACCGATGACCTCGCGCAGGGACGGCGCTCCTATCTCTGGGGGCCGATTGACCGGCAAACGTTCGTCATCGCGCGGGAGGCGTACGCGGAAGCGCCGGGCGGCACGCGGCTCGTTGAGTATTTCGACAAGACGCGGATGGAGCGAACCGACCCAACCGGGAACCGCGCCGCGCCGGGCTTCGTGACGAACGGCCTGCTGGCGACCGAGATGATTACGGGCCGCCTCCAACTCGGCGACAAGATGTTCCAAGCCTTTTCGCCCGCCGTCGTGACGATTGCCGGGGATGCCGGCGATCCGGACGGCCCGACCTACGCCACGTTCACCCCACTGACGAGTGCGCCGCCGCTCGCCGCCGACGCGCCGATCACGCAGACAGTCGAGCGGAGCGGCACGGTCGGTGGCGGCGGGCCGGTCGGCGTGACGGCCGGTGAAATCGTCACGGAAACGAATCACCGTACCGCTTCCGTCTTCCGCGACTTCATCTTCGCCACCGGCCCGGTCATCATCGGCGATCAGATGACGAACGGCGCGCTCTTCGGCAATGGCTATGCGGGCGGCGTCGGCTTCCCGATTACCGAGGCGTACTGGGCGAAAGTGCGCGTCGCCGGTGTCCCAAAACAGGTGCTTGTGCAGGCATTCGAGCGGCGCGTCCTCACCTACACGCCTGACAACCCGGAGGGGTTCAAGGTCGAGGCGGGCAATGTCGGCCTCCAGTATCTCCGCTGGCGGTACGGCGATGCCCGGTCACCCGCGCCGAGCCAGCACATCGCGTTCACAGCGAAATTGGGCAACGGCCCTGCCGCACTCGTCGTCATGGACGCGGACGGCAAGAACCGCGCGACGCTTGCCAGCCCCGGAAGCGACGCGCGCTCCCCATCGTGGTCGCCGGACGGCATGCAGCTCGTCTACACCTCGGGCGGTAAGCTTTTCATCGTCGGCGCGGACGGCAAGAACGGCACCACCGTCACCGACGGCCCGTCCGACGACCTTCCCGTCTGGTCGTCGGACGGCAAGCGAATCGCCTTTGTGCGCGGGCACGATCTCGCAGTGCTTTCCGTCCCAAACGGGAGTGTGACAACACTCTTTACCGGCATGCCGGGCATCAATGCGGTCGCGTGGTCGCCGGACGGCTCGCGCGTCGCAATCGAGCGCGGTACGAATATCTGGACGCTCAACACCGACGGCTTCGCTCTCCAACTCGTCCTCGTCGGGGCGAACGGCACCGCCTTTCGCGCCCCTTCATGGACACCCGACGGCACGCGCATCATCGCCACACGCGAGGCGGGCAGCACGCGCACCGTCATCGTCGCGACTGCCGACGGCAAAGATCAGCGCGATCTCGCGACCGGCGCTGGCGGCGCAATCGCGGCGGACGGCGTGCGCGCACTCATCGTTTCCCCCGCCGGTCGCCTCCTCGTGACCAACTTCCAGGGACTTCAACCCCGCGCGCTCACCCCGGACACCGAAATCGCCGCCTTTCCCGCCTGGTCACCATGAAACCGGGGAGAAACGCAAAGGCGCAAAGGACGCAGAGAAAGAGATCGAACCACCACGACCAGCGCGACTTTCTTCTTCTTGTCCCGCGCCAGCAGCCGTTCGTAGAAGGGCTTAAGGACCGGATTGAACCGTACTGCCGAGAGCGCCGCCATGTACACTGCCTACCGCACGCGGGCATTGCCGGTCCTGCTGATATGTCGTGCCCCCCGCACCGAGGTCCCCGATTCGTGGAGGGCGGGGTCGAGGCCAGCGAAGGCGACGATGTGGTTCGACCTTTTTTCAGTCGGTCATCTGGCTGGCGGCACTGAGGGCGAGACCCGTAACGACTGAGGTGAAGGCGTCCTGGAAGCGGAGTTTGTCGGCGCAGAAGGTGTCGGCAAGCAGGCGTTGGAAGCGGGGGATGGCGGAGGAACCACCGGTGCGCACGACTGCGTCAATCTGGCTCGGTTCGAGCGCTGCGGCGGTGAGTGCATCGCGCATGCACTGCGCCGCCTGCTCCACGCGCGCCTCGATCAGCGCATCGAATGCGCGGCGCGGTAGCGGTTCGTCAATAGCGATGGCGTCCGCACCGTAGACGATGCGCTCGCGCTCGCGCTCCGACAGGCCGATCTTCGCCCGCTCGATCTCGCGGAAAAGCGACCAGCCGTGATTGCCGCGCGCGAGTGCGATCAGCGCGCGGGCCTGATGCTGCGCCTCCCCGGTCGTTTCGCGCTCCAGATTCTGCAAAAAGGCGACGGTTCCCGGCTCGTTGAGATCGGGGATCGTGTACCAGCGGCGGATCGAATCGAGAATATGGTTCGGCATCGGCAATTGCTGCACGCTCCAGCGCACACTCTGGCCGAAATACTTGAGCAGCCGCTCGTCCATGATGTCCTCATCGAGCGTATTGCCGCCAAGCGAGATACCGGCGGTCGAGAGGACGGCGCGCTGGTCGCCGCCGATCCGCATCACCGTCACATCGAGCGTGCCGCCGCCAAAGTCAAAAACGAGGACCGTACGCGGCGCGGGCAGGGTGGCGGCGAAATGCAGCCCCGCCGCAATCGGCTCCGGGACGAATGTGACCGCCGTGAAGCCCGCCGCTGCAAGCGCCGTTTCCATCCGTTGCAGCGCCAGCGCGTCCTTTTTCGGGTCGCCCTCCGCCCAGTGAACCGGCCGCCCGACCGTCGCGCGCGTGATCGCCTGCCCCACTTCCTCCTCGGCGCGCATGCGCATCTCGCGCATGATCGTCGCGATCAAGTCCTCCATTGTGTAGTAACGCCCGAAGACGTTCGTGCCGCGAAAACCGCGATCGGAAAGGAAGCTTTTGAGCGACTGAAAGTACCGGCCCGGTTGGTTCACATCCACCTCGGTCCAGACCGCCTGGGGGCCAAGCCCGGCAACATCGGTATCAATATATTGCCCTGTCGCCTCCCGCTTGCGAACAACGCGTCGGCCCGCTTCCGAGGCGACAAAGGTTTCAATCGCGTCGTAACCGATCCGTGCCGTGCCGTCACGCCCCAGATAGAGAACGGACGGGATATGGGTCGAGCGCGGGGCAGTTCGGTCAAGGTGCAGCAACCGTGTCTCCCCGCCGCCCGGTTCGACCACCGCGATTGCCGAGTTCGAGGTACCGAAATCGAACCCGACCGCCAGTTCACGCGCCATGAACAACCGCCTCCCGTAATGATTCCTGAGCCTGCCGATCCCTGCTACGGCAGGCTAAAGCCCGCCGCCACCAGTGGAAAGTGACGCTACTCTGCTCTCTGGGCGCGCAGAATTCGCACTGGGGGCGTGAGTTTCTGGCCCTCCGCCGGTGCCGTCTGGATCGCGCGTACGATGTCCATCCCGCGAATCACCTGACCGAACGCCGCGAAGCCCTGCCCGTCCGGGTTCCGCGCCCCGCCGAAGTCGAGCGATGGCTGATCGCCGATGCAGATGAAGAAATCAGCGACAGCGCTGTCGGGCATACTGCGCGCCATCGAGATCGTCCCGTCCCGATGGGCGAGGCCCGTGCTACTCGTACGTTCGAGCGGAATCGGCTCGCGCAACGCCGCAGCCCGATCCGGGTTGATACCTGCCTGGATCACCTCGATGCGCACGGCATTATCCGGCTGATTGTCCATCGTGACGGTGCGGTGAAATTGCCCACTGTCATAGCAACCGTCTCCGACATAGCGCAAGAAATTCGCCGCCGTGACCGGCGCACGCAGGGTCTCGATTGCGACTTCGATCACCCCACGCTCCGATTCGATCCGCACATGCACCTGGCCGTCCCCGATATGCCCAACCGCCACGCCGCCGTTGTTTCCGTTAGCTCTTTCCACCGTGCGATTTCCTTCCCCAATACGCGCGATTCCACCGCGCCGCGAGCCGAACGCGAACCACGGATTGTCTATCGGGAAGGCCACGTTATCAATGGCTTTTGCGCGGGAATCGGGCGAAAATGTGCGCCGGACTCAGGTACTCAGCTACGCACGAGTCGGCGGTAGCGCGCCTCGGCGAAGGTGTACAAAGCATAGGCGACGAGGCCGAGGGCAACGACACCAAGCAGGAGCGCGCCATACGGACGCTGCGTGATCTCGTTCAACGCACCACCCAATCCCTTCGCCTCCCCCGCATTGTGCCGGAGCGCCGCGATGATGAGGAACAGGCCGATGATCGCGTTGACGACACCGAGCGCCGCATATCCGACCCGGCCGAGCGGGATGACCCAGCGTCGCTCCGCCGCGCTGGCATCCGCCATGTTCAGTTGGTCGCGGAAGCGGGCCGTGATCGCCTGGAACACGAAGAATCCCGCGACGCCGAGGACGATCAACCCGATCAGCATGATCGCCGCGACACCGAACGGATGCTGCAACAAGCGGGCCGTCACATCCTGCGTTTTGGCATCCGAGCTTTGCCCGCCGCTGCTTCGGTGCAGCACCAATCGCAGCGCACAAAAGCCCAGTGCGGCATACGAACAGCCGACGACGGCGAAGGCGAGGCGCGCGACCAGCCCCTTCGCCTCCGTCCCTTTCCCTTCCGGGTCGAGCGTCGCCGCAACAAACAGCCAGAGTGCATAAACGAACAGCCCGACGGCGATGATGCCGACGAGCGCGCGGCCAAATGGCTGCTGATAGAGCGTCTCGATCGCCCCGGCGTTATCGGTCGTCTTGCCGCCGGAGCCGACCGCCGCCTTCGCCGCCAGAACGCCGATCAGTAGATAGACGATGCCTTTCGTCGCATACCCGCCGCGCGCGAGGCGGCGACTCCACGGGTTCGTCGCTGTCGCGCGCGCGTTCGCGCCCGCATCCCGGGCTGCGTGCTTCACGGCAGCCGCTGGCGCATGCTTCATTGTCGTTGCCCTTTCCGGCCGGGCGGCCTGCGGCATCGCGCGCGATTGCGACAATCCCTAGCCGACGGTCTCGGTTTCGGTGATGCACATGCCATACCACGATACACGCACCGCATCACCGATCAGGTGCGAATAGCGCCCGCCATCGTCACACCGGTGACGTTGGTGATGCCGCCCGTCGCGACGATGGTGACGCTCCAGTAGGCGGTTGCCCCGGCGGGGACGGTGAGGACGTTGTCGCGCGCGACGGCGGTGGAAAGATGCTCCGAAATGCCCGTCGCGGGTTCGATGGCGACGTGCGTGTAGCCGCCCCACGAACCCCGATTCAGCCAAAGGCCGAGCATTGGCACCGTGAAGGCGAAGCCGACGACAAAGCCCGCCAGTGTGTCGTGCAACGCCGCCCAGCGATCAGCCTCGATCATCGGGCCAACATACACTTTCGTCGCGGCGGGCGCGCTATTGTCGTTCAGTTGCACCCCTGCGAGGTCTACCCCGGCCGTCTTCGGCCACGTTCCCGGCGCGTATTCGTGGAGCGGGCTGATCCCCGCGACTGAGCCGATCTCGACCGCAGAATCCGAGGGCGGTAGGATAATCCGCATCCCCGGCTGCCAGGTCATCAGCGGATGTAGCGCCCAAAGGCACGGCGCAGGCGCGTTGCTCGTGTTCGTCAATGCGTAATCGAGCGCGATCGCCGTTTCGCCGACGAAGGTGATCCGCCGCGTCAGGCGAAACGGTGACTGCCGGAGCGTCACAGTCGTCTCGATACTGCCTTTACCAGTCGTCACGTCCCACGGCACCGACCACGCCTCGCCGTGGTCGGGCAGGTCGTGCCCCGCATGGGTATCCGCCCAGATATTCGGCAAACACTCATCAATGCCGACCGCCGGATGATCGGCGTAGGCCATGCCGTATGTCGGCGTCGGCAGGGCGCGAAAACCCGGTGGCGCCCAGAGCGCTTCCCGCCCGCTCGGTCGGTGCAGGAGCGACACGATCCGCGCCCCCTGCTCCGGCAGCACCACCACGCGCAGCAGGTCGTTTTCCAGCGCCACCCCCCGCGTCCGCCCCCACCGCTCCTCTCGCACCCGTACCGCCACCCAACCCTCCATTAAATTCTTTAGCCACAGAGGCACAGAGGCACAGAGAACACAGAGATGAGCGGATTCCAGTCTCTCATATTTCCCGCTTCTCTGTGTTCTCTGTGCCTCCGTGGCTGACTCTCTCCGTCATTATTGGGCGATCAGGGGCAGGGTCATGGTCGGGGTGAGGGCGCGACGGGGGGCTTCGACGCGGACGACGGAGGTGCCGATGGCGAAGAACTCGATGATGTGGCTGCCCCAGCCCCAACTCTTCTCCTCGATCCGCACGCCGACGATCCCCGCGCCGCCCGCCTGCTGCGCCTCCCCCTCCATCCGGCCCATCGCCAGCTCGCGCGCCTCGTAGGTCGCCTGTGTGAAATTCTCCATCTCGGCGTTGCGGAACGCCTTGCCCCAGACTTGCCGGAAGGTCTGATGCGCGACATGGTAGACGCATGTTCCCATCGCCAGCCGCACCGGGCGATAGCCCGCCTGCACGAGTTTCCAGAAGTCCTGCCCGGAAAGGTCCGAGGAGAAAGGCCGACCGTGCTGCGGGCGCATGTGTGCGGCACGATCGCGCGTCCGCACCGCCGTGCCGATAGCGAGTACTTCAAGAAGGTCCGCGCCCCACTCGTACTGTGCAATCGTCATGCGCACGCCGACGATCCCGTCCGCCTGCAAGGCATCCGCCTCGGCTTCCATCCGACCAATCGCCAGCGACCGCGCGCCGTACATCGCCTGACTGAGGACATTCAGTTCCATGTTCTGACCGTACTGCGAGACTTGCAAGCCGACATGATAGATCGAACTGCCGAGCACCAGGCCGAGCGGTTCGACGCCGATGTCCTCCAAGCAGACGAGCTCGTCCACCGAAAGATCACTCGTGAACAGCCCCGAGCGGAGCCGCTGCGTCGCCGACGCGGGAATAATCGGGACATTGCCGGGATTCTGCGCCATGCTGATTCCTCCCTTATCCGTACATCAGTTTTTCGAGCGCGGTGGCGGAACGGCCCTGCGTTTCCGCGTACCGCGCGAGATCACCGATCAGGGCATCCACCCACGCAGTCGGCGCGAGCGTTTCCATGTTGCCGACGGCCACGCCGTGGACGACCGGCTGCCGGACGACGCTGTATGCCCCCTTGCGCGGCGACTCGAAGCGATAACGCATCTCACCGAGATGCAGATCAAGCTCCTTGATCCGCCCGCCGAGGATGCGCCATTCTCGCACGACTTTCGTGGATTCCGGCACCGCCGCCTGAAACTTCGCCGCGATCACCTCCAACAGGTCCATATTCTTCGCCTGCGCTCCATGCAACTCCGCCGCCAATGCATCAAAATTCGCCATTGCCTTGTCTCCTCAATCAACTAACTACGAGCACAGAGGGCACAGAGGGGTAGAGATCACCGAGAAGGAACCGGACTGTTCATTCTTTCATCAACCGTTCCCTCTCCCCTCTGTGTCCTCCGTGTTCCTCTGTGCTCTCTGTGGTTAAATCCCCTTCGGTCGTCATGTTGTTGGCAACCCCGCATCCATCAGGCGCAGGACGGCGTGGAGGAGGGCGTTCGCGCCGCGTTCGAGCGCGACGGCGTCAGTGAACTCGTCCGGCGCGTGACTGATGCCATTGACGCTCGGCACGAAGAGCATCCCCGACGGGATATGGCGCGCGAGGATGCCGGCATCATGGCCGGGGCCGCTCGGGAAGCGCATCGGCGTCACACCGATGTCACCGCAGGCCACCGCGAGCGTCTCCATCATCGCCGGATGCATCGGCGTCGGCGGAGTGATCAGTAGCGGGCGCGATGATGCGGTGACGCGTTCCTCGGTGCATATCGCGTGGACGCGGCGTATGTACTCGGTTTGCGCGGCTTGGAGAACGGCGGGCGTGATGGCGCGGAATTCGGCGGAAAAGGTCGCCGTACCGGGAACGATGTTCGGCACATCGGGCGTCACGGCAAGCCGCCCGACCGTCGCGACGACATCCGGCCCGGTTTCTCGCGCGACATCGCGCTGCATCGCCATCGCGCGGGCCATCGCCATACCCGCGTCGCGTCGCATCGGGAAAGGCGTCGAACCGGCGTGGCTCGGGTGGCCGGCGATTCGCCACTCGTGCCGCTCGATGCCGCAGATGCCCGTGACGACCGCCAGTTCCCCGCCCGCCGCTTCCAGGCGTGGCCCCTGCTCGATGTGCATTTCGAGGTACGCGCCGATTGCCTCGCGCTGCGCTGCGACGCTGCCGATTGCCTCCAGTTCGACGCCCGCCGCCGCCAGCGTTTCTCGCGCGCCCGGCCCGGCGATCGTCACGTAATCGTCCACAATTGGCGTGCCGACAAAGGCCATGCTGCCGAAAAAACCCGTACCGAAGTGCGCGCCCTCCTCGTCCGCCCACGCGACGACCGCCAGCGGGAACGGCGGCGTGATCCCGGCTTCGCGGAGCGCGCGCATCACTTCCAGCGCCGCGAGCACGCCGAACGCACCATCGAATTTGCCGCCATTCGGCACGGCATCTATATGCGAGCCGAGCAACAGCGCCGGGCCGTCGCCCACCTGCCAGCGGCCCCAGACATTCGTCGCCGCGTCCTCCGTCGTCGTCAGTCCGGCGTCCATGAATCGTCCGTGCAGCCAGTCCAACCCTTCGCGATACGCGGGCGACCACGCAACACGGAACAACCCCGCCTCCGTCCGCCCGATCCGGTCGAGCGCGTCAAGGTCCGCCAGCATCCGTCCCGCATCAACCGCTATTCCCCGTCCGCCCATCCGAAACCTCCTAGTCGAAAACGCTTGAACCGCAGAGACGCAGAGGACGCAGAGAAACACAGGGGAAATAACGAAGTGGAGAAGGGACGTAAACCGCATCACTGTTCGTGTATCTTCACCTTCTCTTTTTTCTTTGTATCCTCTGCGCCTCTGCGGTTCATCCCCGGTTTCTCCCCTCTCAGCCCAGTTCGCTGCGGGCGCGGCGCATGTATTGCAGGAGCGCTTCGTGCACAACGGGAACGGGGTCGCCGACGATGTCGTGGTCGCCGACGGGGCGCGGGCTGGCGGGATACCACCAGGCATACGCCGAGCCATCCGGTGTTTCGTGGAAGATGAAGTAGGCGTGTGCACCAACACGGAGCGCAAGGGCATGCGAGTCGCTCGTGTCGACATGCGTCGAGTGCGGCTCGGCATGATTGAGCCAGGCGGCGCAGTGTTCGAAATGCGTCAGCAGCGCCGCACG
>JBBSFO010000126.1:0-10091 GCA_038238655.1 Thermomicrobiales bacterium
ACGAGACTCATCGTCCGTACGAAATCGCCGACATGCATCGCGGATGAAAAGCGCGCCGAGCCGCCCGTCGGCATGACATGACTCGGGCCGGCCACATAATCGCCGAGTACCTCTGGGCTTGCCTCGCCGAGAAAAATACCTCCCGCATTCTCAATCAGCCCGACGTAGAGCCAGGGCTCCTGTACGAGCAGGCAGAGATGTTCCGGCGCGTATTCGTTCGCCAGTTCAATCGCCATTTCGATGTTCGGCACGACGACCGCCCCACCATTGGCGTCCAGCGCGGCACGGACAATGCCCGCACGGGGCAGGTCGGTCAACTGGCGTTGCACGTCGGCGTCCACCGCTTCCGCAAGCGAGATAGTGGTCGCAAGGAGAATGGCAGACGACGTTTCCCCGTGTTCCGCCTGGGCGATCAGGTCCGCTGCCACGCGGGCGGGATCGGCGTGCGCATCGGCGATCACGACCGTCTCTGTCGGGCCGGCAATCTGATCAATCGCCACCGCGCCGAAGACGTAGCGTTTCGCCGCGCTGACGAAGGGATTACCCGGCCCGACGATCTTATCTACCCGTGGAACCGTTTCCGTGCCGTACGCGAGCGCGGCGATCGCCTGGGCACCACCAATCGTAAAGACCCGATCCACATCGGCGATGCGGGCGGCGGCGAGGATCACATCTGCCACGCCCGCCGGGTGCGGTGGCGTCGTCACGACGATCTCCCGCACCCCCGCCACGCGCGCCGGGATCGCGGACATCAGGAGCGTCGAAGGATACGCCGCCGTGCCACCCGGCACGTAGATGCCGACGCGCGCGAGCGGCCGAACGATCTGGCCGAGCGCGCCATCCGGCGTAATCCACTGCCATCCCTCATGTCGCTCGTGACGGTGAAACGCACGAATTCGCACCGCCGCCCGTTCTAGTGCCTCCCTGAGCGATGGCACGATCCGCGCGGTAGCAGCATCGAGGTCGGCATGGGGAACTTCAAACGTTGTGAGTTCCACACCATCTATCCGTGCGGTATAGTCGCGCACCGCCGCGTCGCCGTGTGTGGCAACCGCACGGCAAATCTCCTCCGCGACACCCGCCGCCGTCAGTTCGCGCCCGAAGACGCTTTCTATACCGACGCGAACATGCGCGGGAAGCGGCGCTTCCATCGTTGGCGCGCGGTGCAGGAGCGTCCGTCGCGCCTCGGCTATATTAGTGAAAATATGCATCACATTGCCAGCGCATCGGGCAAACCGAGCGCGTCCAACATGGCGGCATACGCCTGCGACACCGGCTCGAAGACATAGGTCGGCGCACCGACGGTGATGCCGCCACTTCCTGCACGACGCAGATGGTCAATCGCCGGGAGCAACAATCCTTCCTCGACGACCAAACTGACCGCATACCATCCGGTTTCCAATGCGGTAATTACCGGCCCGCTTGGAATGGACGCATTCGCCGCCTTCGGAAAAACGGGCGCGACGGTCGGGCCGAGGGCACCTGCCGTCTCCACTTGTTGCAGCACATGTGCCGCGACCTCGGCGGCGCTATCGCCGCGCACGTTGGCGGTGAGCGTGCGGAACCGGCGACTGCGCAAGTGCGCCTCCGCGAACTCCATGATATGGCGGAGTTGCTGCCGTTTCGCGGGCGATTCCCGCAAGTGGCGACGATTGCCGATCAGGCAGGCTTGCGTTTCCATGATCGTCCCCCCGGCGACCTCTTTCAATCGGTTATCGCGCAGGGTCGTTCCCGTTTCCGTTCGGTCGGCAACGATGTCCGCCGTATCAATCGCCGGGGCTGCCTCCAGCCCGCCTTCTCCCTCAATGACGACGAAGTAGGTAATGCCGTGTGCGTAGAGGAAATCCTTGACGAGATTCGGCGAGTCCGTGATGACCCGCAACGTACGGCCCCGCGCGCGAAAGTCGGCGGCAAGGTCTGCGAGATCGGCAATCGTCGTGATGTCCACCCACGCTTCCGGTACCTCAATCACGAACCGGCAGCGACTGAACCCGAGGTCGGGCATCAGCATAAGCACTGATGCGTCGTCGTCTTGATGCTCGGCGACAATATCGAGACCCGTAATCCCGACATCCGCGAGTCCCGATTCGACCTTGGTCACGATGTCCGCTGCGCGTTGAAAGAGGACTGAGACATCGGGAATGCCCCGCAGCGTGCCGACATATTGACGCGCGTTCGGTCGGCGCACCGGAAAGCCGACCTGCTCAAAGAACAGCCGCGTGCCTTCTTCGATTCGCCCCTTACTCGGCAGGGCGATCCGCAACCCACCATCAATCATTAGAAGCCTCAGCGTCTCGAATGCCAACAGTGATACTCGGCAGTGAAGGTTTCGGCAGATGGACACGATCTATTGGGATATGTTTCTCTTCGTCGCCATTGAGCGGCACCCACCGGAGCGCTGTTCCATCCGCCGACGGTTCGGCGTAGGTATCAGCCCGAAGCGACCGTGCATGTTTGATGACAGCATTCGGCGTCCGGTCCCGGACATCGAGCAGCGCCGTCCACCCAATGGAACGGAGTGCATGGGCGAGCGCCGCCGCAGCCCGCGCATCTTTGCTTTCCCCGTAGCCGACGACCACTATTGAACGTTGATTCGCGGGCATCTCGGTGATTGCCCGCGCGTCGTAGACGCGTTCGACACCGATCGAGAATCCCACAGCAGGCAGCGGCTGACGCGATCCAAGGATGGTTGCTAGGTCGTCGTATCGCCCGCCGCCGCCGAGTTGTTCGGAGTCGTCGGCATACAACTCGAACAGCACACCGGTGTAGTAGTGCAGGCCGCGACCAAGGCCAAGATCGAGGATCACCTGTTCCGGCGGAATGTCGTAGGCCGCGAGCAGATCAATCACCGCACGCAGGCGTGCGACCGCATCCATCGCCATGTGCTCGGTCGTCAGCAACGCTTCCAGTCGCGGAAAAACGTCGCCCGCCGTCCCACGGAGGGCGACCAGACGGCGGAGAAAATCGAGTGCGCGCCGCACGTCGTTCCCTTCGGCACGCCGGGCAATCTTGCGGATCAAGCCTTCGGCAATCTCTTCCGGCGTACGACGGTGCCCGTCGAGCGAAATGCCCGCCTCGCGCAGCAGCGACAGGAACGCATCACGATCGGGCGATTGGACTGCCGTTGGCGCGACCGCCCGCGTCTCTTCAGCGAGCATCGCTGCGAGGGCAGGATGGATACGCTCGCCGCGCGGAGCGTCGGGTCGCAGCCGCTCCATGCTCCAAACAAGCCACTCGCGCACGCGCTCGTCGAGCGCCAGCCCCGCCAGAAAGCCGCGCACGATGCCGACATGACCGAGGACAATCCGCACATTGGCGATGCCAGCCGCCCGGAGGGCCGTGACTGCGGTACCGATCACTTCCGCATCGGCGGCGGCGGTTGCGGCACCGAGCAACTCGATACCGACTTCGGTAAACTGTCTGTATCGTGCCTGGCCCGGTCGTTCATACCGAAAAACCGGCCCAGAATAGGCGACGCGGATCGGCAATGGCGCGCTCTGCATCGTCGCAATCGTACTCCGCACCACCGACGCCGTGAACTCGGGCCGCAAGCAGAGATCGCGATTGCGATAGCGGAAGGCGTACATCTGCTGCACCCGCTCCTCGCCCGCCTTGCGCAGGAAAAGTTCCGTGGATTCGATGACCGGGAAATCGGTCAGCGCGTATCCGGCACGCGCGCAAACGTCGAGGATTTCGGCAGCCAGCGCCACATGCGCGGCATGCAGCGTGGCGGGAATATCGTTCATCCCCCGCACGCGCTCGACCGTCATGTTTATTGCCTGCCGCATCGCCACGTTCACACTCCTTTTGGCGCACCGCGCCGAGCCATATCTTACCATGCCGACGATGACGACTGCGCCACCAGACGCATCGTTACGACCGGAGTGTCGCCTTCAACCGCTTTGCGAGCGCCTGGCTGACGCGATCGCGAACTTTCGCAACTTCCGCTTCGGAGAGCGCGCGGTTCGGCGCCTGCATCGTCACCGCGAAGGTCAAACTCTTTTTCCCCGCCGGGACCTGGTCGCCCCGGTACACATCGAAGACGTGCACACGCTGACCGAGCGTGCCTACTGCCTGCGCGATTATCTGCGCGACATCAGCCGCCGGGGTGGTTTCGTCAACGACCACTGCGAAGTCATTCTCCGTTGCCGGATAGCGTGAGGTGGCGGGTAGTTGCCGCAGGACACCGCGATGCGCCGCGACCGCCGCGATGATCGGTTCGAGATCGAGTTCCGCGAGCATCACGCGCCCCGTCAACCCGAATGCACCCACAACGCGCGGATGCACCTCGCCGATCACTCCCAGCGCGGCGCCGTCCCCGACCACCTGCGCGGCGCGTCCTGGCTGAAAGATCGGATCATCCACTGGGGCAAAGGTCAGCGGCCCGACGCCCAGCGTCGGAAGGATCGCCTCGATGATACCCTTCAGATCGTAAAAGTCATACGCACGCGGAACGACATCAAGTGAACGTTCGCCGTCCATGCCTGCAAGCACAATCCCCAATGTCAGCCGCTCGTCCGGCAATGCGCCGATTTCGCGGGGGATGTAGACATTTGCCACCTCACCGATAGCGACCCCACCGACGAATTTCAGATTATCCGACGTGGTCGCGAGCAGGCTCGCCCGCAGCGTCGGCCGCATCCCTTCCCAGTCGCCCATTGGATTGACGAGCCGCACAAGGGAGACCGCCTCGGCACGCGGGCCGCCCGCCACTGCCAGGCGGTCCAATGCATCCGCGTTCGTGAACGAGTATGTGCTGACTTCGATGAGTCCCGCGCCCGCAACGGCGTCACGGGCCGCCTCGCGCGCGATCCAGCGATCGGTGCGGATGACGTGCGGCGTTGTACCGACGATCATCGTTGTCGGAATCGTCTCGTAGCCGATGATCCGCGCCACCTCCTCGATAATGTCCTCAGGGCGAGAAACGTCCGCGCGGTGCGGCGGAATCGCGATGGTTAGCAGCGGATCGTCGTCTCCCGAGATTTCGACGCCGAACTGTAGGCGCATGAGCACATCCACGACCTGCTCAGTCGGATACTTGGTCCCGAGTACATCACCGATTTTGCGCAACCGCATTGTTAACGACCGTGCAGGTGGAGGTGCGGGGTAGACATCGGCCCACCCCGTGACCCGCGCCTCCGGGCAGAACTGCTGAATCAACTCGGCAATGCGACGCGCGGCGGGCAGTGTCAAATCCGGTTCGAGGCCACGCTCGAAGCGTGCAGACGCATCCGTACGAATATTCAGTCGTTGGCGCGTATGGCGGATGTTGCGCATCTCCCACGTCGCCGCTTCGAGCAGTACCGTCCGCGTGTCGTCGCGAATTTCCGATCGCACGCCGCCGATGATCGCACCAATGCTGGCTACGCCCGCGTCATCGCACACCGCAAGCATGTCGGCGTCCAGCGTGCGTTCCTCATGATTGATCAGTTCCAGCGTCTCGCCGGGGCGCGCGTGCCGCACTACCAGGTGCCCACCCGCGAGTTGGTCGCGGTCGAATGGGTGCGTCGGTTGCCCATATTCCAGCATCACGTAGTTGGAGGCATCAACGATATTGTTGACTGGGCGGATGCCGACCGCTGTTAACCTGCGTTGCATCCAGTCCGGCGACGGCCCCACCGTTACTCCCGCAATGACGAGCGCGGTGAATCGGGGGCACAGCGCGGTAACATCCACGCGTACCAGGTCGGGCACCTCGGGCGCGGTGAGTGGTTCCGCCGCCCAGCGAGCGAACGGATCGCGGAACGGCGCGGCAAGCAGCGCCGCCGCCTCGCGCGCGACACCAACAATCGAGAAATCGTGGACGAGGTTCGGTGTGATCTCGAACTCGATGATCGTGTCGCCCAGATAGTCGGCGAGCGGCGCGCCGACCGGCGCATCGTCGGGCAACACCAGAATCCCTTCATGCTCGTCTGAAATCCCCAACTCCTTGGCCGAGCAGACCATCCCCTCGCCCATAATCCCCATAATCGCGCGGGGTTTCAGGATGCGCAGCACGTTGTCGTCACGATGCCCGTCGTACAGTCGCGCGCCGAGCAGCCCAAGGGCGATCTTCTGTCCCTCACGGATATTCGGCGCGCCAGTGACCACCATCACCTCGCGCTCCGGCAATTCGAGGAAGACCTGCACGACACGATCCGCGCCTTCGATGCGGCGTACTTCCTTCACATTTGCGACCCGGACGAGTTCGGCGTCCCAGTTCGCCCCGATCTCCTCGATCTTCTCCGCTTCCAGCCCCGCCATCGTCAGCCGTCGCGCCAGTTCACGCGGTGGGATGTCGAGGTCAACGTATTCCTTCAGCCACTGCCACGAAACCTTCATCGCATACCTCTTCCCAAAGCACTACCGAACGAGCACTGAGAGGATAGCGCGACCCCTCATTGCTCATCACTCATTGCTCGTTATAGCCACGCCCGATCCATCTGACGCAACCAGCGGAGATCGTTCTTGTAGAAATCCCGGATATCGTCCAGGCCGTACTTCAAGAGCATTAACCGCTCCGGCCCCATGCCGAACGCGAACCCGGTGTACTTGCTCGTGTCGTACCCAACCATTTCGAGGACGCGCGGATGCACCATCCCGGCGCCGAGCAGTTCGATCCAGCCGGACTGTTTGCACAGCCGACACCCCTTGCCGCCGCACTGCGGGCAGTCAATCGCGAAATCCACGCCCGGCTCGACAAACGGGAAGAAATCGCAGCGGAAGCGTGTCTTCCGCTCGGGGCCGAACATCTGGCGCGCGAACTCGGTCAGCGTCCCTTTCAGGTCTGCCAGCGTGATGCCCTTATCAACCGCCAGCCCTTCAACCTGAAGGAACATCCCCAAATGCGTCGCATCCGTCGCCTCATAGCGGTAGCACCGCCCCGGCACGACGACACGCACCGGCGGTTGCTGCTGAAGCATCGTCCGCACCTGCATCGGTGAGGTATGCGTGCGCAACACGATCTCGCCCTCACCGGATTCGACATGGAAGGTGTCCCAAACGTCACGCGCGGGGTGATCGGCAGGAATATTGAGCATGTCGAAATTGTACTTCGCGTATTCGACTTCCGGCCCCTCGACCGTTTGAAAGCCCATTTTGCCGAAGATATCGCAGATTTCACGGATGATGCGCGTCGTTGGATGCAAAAAGCCGCGCTTCACGGGGCGGCCCGGCAATGTGACATCCAGCGCCTCGCTCGCGATCCGCCCCTCCAGCGCGGTCGCCTCAAGCGCCGCTTGCCGCTCCGACAATACCGCAGCGAGTTCCGTCTTCAGTGCATTGACAGCAATGCCGAATGGTCGCCGCTGTTCTGGCGGCAGGCTCGCGATCCGCTTCGTCAATGCTGTCACTGACCCGTGGTCTCCAAGAAATTCCCGATACCACGCCCGTGTTTCTTCAATGTCGCTTGCCGCGTTGAGGAGCGATAGCGCCGTATCGCGCAATTCAATAAGTGTTGGTTCCGCTGTCGTCACGCTGCGACCTCCTCGCACAAAAAAACCATGCCGCCCCGGACAGGGACGAAAGCATGGCTTCCGCGGTACCACCCTGATTACGCCGCTCGGGCGCATCTCATGCCAACCACAGGCACAACGCGTGCCGATGGCGACGTTCCGGTAACGGGGAACCACCGTGTGCGGCTACTCATGCTCACCGCCACGCTCGGGAGTGAATGTCGGGTGGCAGTCCGGCCGTCGCACGAGTCTCAATCTCGCCCGCGCGTTCCTGTCCTGCCGAATGGACGATGTCGCCCCAATGCCACCGCGACGCGCTCCGTCATCGCGTTTCTTGCATCTAGTAATACGCATATGTGGGTGAGATGTCAAGGAGGTGACCCAGGGCGGCGTTGCCGCACGACCTCAAACAGCAAAATCGCTCCCGATACCGCCGCATTGAGCGACTCGACGCCGCGCTCCATTGGAATCCGAACCGTGCCCGCACTCCATATCCGCGCGTCGTCGCTCAAGCCGCTATCCTCATTGCCAACGATCACCGCACAACCATGCCGCCAATCAATCGCGTCGTACCACAGCGACGCGCCGCCGTCCGCGCCAAAGACCGACGGCAATACGGAGAGCGACGGCCCGATTGCTTCCCAATCCACATCCGCGACAATCGGTAGCCGAAAGTGCGCGCCCATCGCCGCCCGCACGACTTTTGGCGCGAAGGCATCCGCGCTACCTGCAATCGTCACAACAGCATCGCAACCCGCCGCTGCCGCCGTACGAATCAGCGTGCCAACATTGCCGGGATCGCGCAAGCGATCGAGGACAAGGACGAAACCGGTGACGGGATCGGGGCGCGGCAGATGCATATCCGGGAGCGTCGCAACGGCGATCGCGCCTTGCGGTGTTTCGGTGTCGGACAGTGACCGCATCACGCCTGCGGAAACCGTCAGGATCGCCGATGCGCGTATCGCACACTCGCTGGCGTGCCGAAGGTCGCTTTCGCTTTCACCAAGCAACTCGGGACACAAGACGATGTGACGAATCGCCGCACCGGCACCAATCGCGTCACGAACGAGGCGTACACCCTCGACAAGAAACGCCCCCTGCTCCCGCCGAGCTTTCCGGCGGTGCAAGGAGCGAATCGCAACGATGGTCGGATGGTGAACGCTCGTAATGCGCGCGTCCGTGCGAACCTCCGGTGTTACGCGGCTGCTGCCCCGACGCCCTTGGCAATCGTGACCAGTTCACCGAATGCAGCGCTGTCACGCACCGCGAGGTCTGCCAGCATCTTGCGGTCAATCACAACGCCCGCCGCCTGCAAGCCACTGATGAAGCGGTTGTACGGCATGTCATGCGCGCGCGACGCCGCGTTGATGCGGGCAATCCAGAGCGCGCGAAACTCACGCTTGCGGTTTTTGCGGTCCCGCGTCGCGTAGAGCATCGCCTTCATGTTCGATTCGATTGCGACGCGCTTCCAGCGAGAGCGGGAACCTTTATGGCCCTTCGTGGCGGCAAGCACCTTCTTCGTGCGTGCGTGCGCCGCGACATTGTTCGTCGAGCGGGGCATTCCTCTTCCTCCTACATACTACTTGACGCCGTAGGGCAGACTACGTCGCACGCCCTTCGCGTTCGCGCTGCTCAATGGCTGCATCTTATCGAATGCGTGCTTGACACGCGCGGACTTGCGGCGGCGGAAATGGCTTTTCATGCCCTTCGTTCGCATGATCTTACCCGTACCCGTAATCTTGAAGCGCTTCGCAGCCTGCTTGTGCGTCTTCAACTTCAGCTTGGACATGCCTCCCTATTCTCCCCTACTCCGTCGGTTCCGGTTCGGCCGGATCCTTCGTTGCCTTTGCAGCCAACGCGACGCGCGGACTGACCAACATACTCAAAATGCGGCCTTCTTGCCGCGCCGGAGACTCAATCACCGCGTCAGTTTCGAGCATCGCCACCAGCTTGCGCATCAACTCATCGCCGATTTCGGGATGGGACATCTGCCGCGCCCCACGATAAATGACCGAAACGCGAACCTTGTTGCCTTCTTTCAGCAGTCGTTTGACATCACGCGCCTTGGTTTCAAGATCGTGCTGATCAATCAGAATTCCGGTGACACGCACTTCTTTGATGTCCTGCGTCTTGGAGTTCTTGCGCGCCTCGCGCTCGCGGCGGCTTTGATCGTACTTATAGCGACCGAAATCCATCAAGCGGCACACCGGCGGCGTCGCGTTCGGCGCGACCTCGACCAGATCGAGGCCGTGCTCCCGGGCACGCTCCAGCGCGTCGCGCGTGAGCATCACGCCTAGTTGGTTGCCTTCTTCATCAATGACGCGCACTTCACGGACGCGAATACGATCGTTGGTGCGAAGCGGTCTGCTAATCCCGGTCCTCCTAGAACCCCGCCCCATGCGCGGGTGACAATAGTGACCGACCGCAGAAAGGTCGGCAGAGCATTGTAGCATCGCAACGCCCGAATCGTCAATGCGCGCAAGGCGTTTTGCCCGACTGCGGCGTGTTGCTCGGGGTAGGGGGTTGGCAACAGCCAATTCGTGTGCTATGCTGCCGCAGGCTTCGGGGAGTAGCTCAGCCTGGCAGAGTGCACGGATCGGGACCGTGAGGCCGGAGGTTCGAATCCTCTCTCCCCGACCACCTTTTCTTCACCGTACA
>JBBSFO010000127.1:0-10077 GCA_038238655.1 Thermomicrobiales bacterium
CGAACTGCTTGCCGGCATCAGCATGGGCGTCAACCAACTGGCGTGGTCGGCGGACGGCGCGCGTATCCTCGTCGTCGCGACGCAACTGCCCGATCCGAGCCACGCCCGCATCTTCATCATTGACGCCGCCGACAACAGCGTCCATACCCTCGATGACGAGGATGCTTCGTCTGCGTGGGCGGGTTGGCGAGGTGATCATCTCATCATCAACCGCGTCGCCGGCCAAGTCTCGCAATTGGCGAGCAGTCCTCTCGATACTCGTTACTCGTTACTCGTTACTCCGTCGGGTGGCTGGATTGATAGCGTGGGCGTCGGGGGTGAGACGGTTGCTTTCGCGTGCGCGTTGCCGAGCCAACCGGCGGAAGTCTTCGCGGTGCAGGGCGATGGTGGGGCCCACCGCCTGACCGACCTCAACCCGCAACTGGCGGACGTGCGACTCGCGCCGATGGAGCAAATCAGTTGGCAGGCGGCGGACGGCACGAAGATTGAAGGATGGCTGCTCCTGCCACCGGAACATATCATCAGCGGCGCGCTACCCTTGATCGTGCAGATCCATGGTGGACCGGCGGGCGTTTCCAGCGCGCGCTCGGGGATGGGCGCGCACAATTGGGGGCAGGCGCTGGCGGCGCGCGGCTACGCGGTGCTGCTGCCGAATCCGCGCGGCTCGATTGGGCGGGGCGCGTCCTTCACGCGCGCCAATCGCTACGACTTCGGCGGCGGGGATTACGAGGACATCATGGCGGGCGTGGATCATCTGATCGCGCAGGGAATTGCCGACCCGGCCCGGCTCGGCGTGTGCGGCTGGTCGTACGGTGGCTTCATGACGGCGTGGGTCGTTGGGCACACGGATCGCTTCAAGGCGGCGGTCGCAGGTGCGCCACCGACGAACTGGGTGAGCAAGATCGGCACGACGGACATCGGCCCGGCGAATGCGTGGAACATCGGCCTCGTCCATCAGGAACCGGATCAGGTCTGGGAGCGCTCGCCGATCCGCTATGTCGGCAAGGTGAAAACCCCCACCCTGCTCGTCGGCGGCGACGCGGACAAGCGCGTGCCAATCACGCAGGCGCAGGAATTTCACTGGGGACTGAAGGGCGCAGGTGTCGAGACGGAACTCGTCATCTACCCGCGTCAGAAACACGGCTTCCACGAGCGCGCCCACCAGTTGGATTTGGCGCAACGGGTGTGCGATTGGTTTGATCGGTTCATTCCAGCGGGATAGCGGTGCTGTGACATTCTGGCTTCGCCATTGTTCGTAGGGGCGATTCGTGAATCGCCCTCGTCCAGATCATCGAATCGTTGTCATAACACCGAGCCTTTATGCGCAGCAGGGAGGGCGATTCGCAAATCGCCCCTACGAAGACGTATCGTCCGTGAAGGTATCCCAGCGCTCGGCGGCGATTTCCAGCGCCAAGGGCACATCCTCGGTCAGGAGATAGCGTTCTGCCACCAACTGTTCGGCGGCGGACTGGACGTGCGTGAGATAGTCGGCGCGGTTGTCGTATCGCTCGGCAAGGGAGGGGCGCGGGTCGCCGCTGCGCTGGCGTTCCTCAGCCGTTTTCGCGAGCGGGAAGGTCGAGCCTTCCATTGGGATGATCTGGCCCTCGCCGCCCGTCGCGGGGTGGCGCGGGTCCCAGCCGGTGTAGGTGGCGACGGGCACGGACACATCCGGCATCCGCACGCCGCCGGTCTCGTTGCCATCGGCGTCTACTGCCGAGACGTAGTTCGGGTAGCGTTCGCCCGCCACCGCCGGGAAGCGACCAATGCCGCGCGCCGCGTCCGGGCCGAGATCGAGGCGGTGGATCGTCGGCAGGAGTTCCGGGTCGGGCCGCGTCACGCCGGGGATGCCATGATAGGCGGCGAAAACGTCCGCACCTGGTATCGCCGTGCCATCCGCGAGGCGCGGGAAGCGGCTCGGCGGTGGGGGTGTGCCGTCCGTCACCCATTGGTCGAGATTGACGAGGGCGGCGCGGAGCAGGAGCGCGTAATCCACCGCGTTGAAGCCATGGGCGCCCCGCGCACCGGTGTTCGCGTCCGTGTCCACGAGTGGCACGCTGCCAGGGCCGTGTTGCGTGCTCGCGACGAGGTAGACGCGCGCATCGTTCGGCGGCTCGATGTCGCGCGTGCCCGCGAGGTCGGTGTGGATGAGCGAGGCATCGCCGCGCCAGTATTCTGCCGAGGTATTCGTCGTGATGACCTTTGGCACGCCACCGAGGGCGCGCTGGCGGCGGAGTAGGCCGTCTGTTTGCCCGGTCCGCGCGTCGGTCTGATCGTCGTCGGTGAAGGGCATCAAGTGGCCGAAACTGGCGATGTGCTGCTGCGATGGCTGCGCGAAACGGTGGTTGAATTCACCTCGCCGCGCACCCGCAACATGGATATTGATGCCGTCGAAGACCTGTCGCCCCGCCTCGTCCACATTCAAGCCGAGATATAGAAAGTGGCGCAAAAAGCGCCCGCTCTGCGACATGCCGAAGCCGTAGGTGCGATCAATCCGGCCCGCGCACGGATTGTCCGCCGCGTCGCTGTGATGGAGAAACGCGACGGTGTCTCGCACGGCGAGTAGCCCCGTCCCGACAACCGGGCAGCGACGCGTTCGGTAGACGACTTCGTAGACTTTGCCCGGTTTGAACTCCGACTTGAGCCAGAGATGGGTATCGTCCGGCATGGGGTCCGTGCCGCCGCGCGCGAACCGCCATTGATCGCGCGGGATCGTCGTGCGTGGGCCACCGGGCCAGTCGCGGACGGTGAGCACGGCGTTCGGATCGTTAATGTCGGCAGCCGGATACGGCTGATGCACGCGGTCGGCGAGCAAGCGGTTGTAACTGCGCTCGTTCGGCTGGAACTGGACCAAAATCTGGCCTTGGATCGGATCGAGTGCTGAGTGCTGAGTGCTGAGTGCTGAGTATTCGTTACCGCCAACTGCTTCCGGCGCATGGAGGCCCATGAGGGCGGCGCTGCTGATCGTGTCCCATTGCCAGCCGCACCAGGCGAGCGTCCAGCCTTGCCGGAGCAGGAAGCCGTCGCCGGGGTTAATCGCTTCGGTCGGTACGGTGGTCGGCGCGGCATGGTTGAACATACGCGGCACCAGTTTACGGCCCCGGTTCACTACCTCGAAGAGCAGCCGTCGGTTCGCTTTCGCAGCGTCCACGGGTTGCAGCAGGCAGAAGTCTGCCGAAAACTGCACCTGCCCGGCGTTGTCCCGTGCCGCCTTGTCGAGGTCCACGATCAGCGCATTCGCCGGGTGCGCGGGATCGGCGGCGAAGTGAATCGTCCCATCAATCCGCTCGTATGCCCCCGCCGCCCCGAACGCCACCTCGTCCGCATACGGCCCGCGTGCCCGAATCTTCAACCGCATGACAGCCATCGTACCCCCTAATCGAACCCGACTGAACCGCAGAGAGGGAACAAGAAAGGAATGAAGGGAATGATACCATCACGGTGATCTTCGCGAACGGAACTGATGCTCGCTATCATATCTTTTCTCCTCTGCTCTGCGTCTTCTGTGTTCTCTGTGTCTCTGTGGTTCAATCGGTTTCCGGCGTCGGCACGCCACGCTCTTGCGCGTTTGGCGTGGAGCGGGCATCATCGCGTCATCTAGGGTGTCAGTCACCCAACAACCGAAAGGAATGGCGTGCGATGCGTATCGAGCAACGGTCTCCTGATGTTCCCCGTGCGGTGAGTCGGCGGAGGATACTCCGCATCGCACTGGGAGGGGCCGCTGCCGCAGCGAGCGGCGCCCTCCTCGCCGCGTGCGGCGGGCAATCCAGCCCGACCGCGACGGTTGCCAAACTCCCCGTCGCCCCGACCACCGCACCCGCTCCCCAACCGACGAACGCCCCGCCTGCCGCCTCCGCCACAGGGAGCGCGCCGACGGCTGCCGCGAGTGCGCCGAGCGCCGTCGCAACCGCGCCCGCCGCGAGCGCCCCGACGAACACCGCGAGTGGGACCGCCCGACCGGCGGCGAGCGGCAAACTGCCGTCGCCCGCGCCGAATGTGCCGGACGCCTACATCACGCCGCCCGCGCCTTTCAAATCAGTTGCCGTTGTGCCGGGGCGAGGTGCGAAGGTTTCGATCACCAAAGCGTCGCAGCGGCCACCCGCCGTGCCGCACGATCAGAACCAATGGTGGCAGGAACTCGAAAAACGGACCGGCACGAAATTGGACTTTACGCTCGTGCCACTGCCCCAGTATACGGAGAAGGCGACGGCGCTGATCGCCGCCGGGGACATCCCCGACATCCTGCTCATCTCGCCACTCGCCGCGCCGGACCAGTACAAGGCGGTGCAGCAGGGCGCATTCACCGATCTGACAACCCTGCTTTCCGGCGACGCGCTCAAGGCATACCCGAACCTCGCGCAGTATCCCGCGTCGTCGTGGAAGAACGCGGCGATTCGCGGCAAGCTCTACGGCGTGCCCCGCCTCGGTCTGGTCATCGGCCCGGCGCTGCTGTATCGCCAGGACTGGGCGGAAAAGCTCGGCATCTCCACCCCGAAAAACGCCGATGAGATCGCGAACCTGTTTACGGCGATGACGAAGAATGACCCTGACGGTAACGGCAAGCCGGATACCTGGGCGCTCGGCGGGCAGGGGGCCGACTGGAGCATGCCGTTTCTCCGGGGGATGTTCCGCGTGCCGAATGGCTGGCGCAAGAACGCGGACGGCACGCTGACGAACCAGATCGAGACCGATGAGTTCAAGCAATCGCTCGCCTTCGCCCGCCGACTCTTCGAGGCGGGCGTCTACCACCCCGACACCGCGACGATGAACCGCACCCAGGCGACCAACGCGCTGATCGCGGGCAACATCGGCGGCTACGCGGACGGCCTGACGCAACTGAACGGCGATATCCGCGTCCGTTTCGAGGCAAAGCGCGTCAACCCGGCGGCGAACCTCGGGGCGCTCGTGCCGCCCGGTTTCGATGGCGGCAAGGGCATAACGTACAACGGTACGGGGTTCGGCAGCATCGCCGGTATCCCCGCGAAGGAGGGCAAGGACCCGGAGCGCGCCAAGGAACTGCTGCGCATCCTCGACTACTTCAGCGCGCCCTTCGGGAGCGAGGAATACACCTTCCTCACCTTTGGCGCTGAGGGCGTCCATCATACCGTCCAGCCCGATGGGACACGCATCCTCAATGACCGTGGCCGCGCGGAAATTAGCGAACTCGGTACGGTCGTCGTCCCGCCGCCCGTTTTCTACTTCCCGAGCGATCCGGGCGACGCGCAGTATATGCAGTCTGCGGCGACGCAAATCGCCGCCTTGGGCATCGAGAACCCGGCGCTGACCGCCTTCTCACCGACCAATGCCGCGAAGACCGCCGAACTGAACCAACTCGGCGCCGACCGTGTCACCGCGATCATCACGGGCCGCGATCCACTCGCCGCGCTCGATCAGTACATCAAGGATTGGAAGAGCCGTGGTGGCGACCAGATCCGCAAGGAATACCAGGACGCACTCGCTGGGCAATAGGGGAAGATGGCCCCTCCCCCACTGCGGCGGGAGAGGGGCCGGGGAGGGAGGGCAAATTCAACCCGAGAGAACAGGACCACTATGCGTAAGGCCATACGACAAACGAGAACGCAGACGAAGACGATACCGCTTTCGGCGCGCATTTGGCGGGAGCGATGGATGTATCTCTTCATTCTGCCGGGGTTCGTGTATTTCGTCATTTTTCGGTATGTGCCGCTGCTAGGCAACATCATCGCCTTTCAGGATTACTCGCCTTTTCTCGGTTTCCATAGCCCGTTCGTCGGTGGGGCAAACTTCCGCGCGCTCTTCACCGACCCCGATGTCGGCGTCGCTCTCGGGAACACGCTGGCAATCAGCGCCCTGCAACTCGTCTTCTTTTTCCCCGCACCGATCATCCTCGCGCTGCTCCTCAACAGCATAGTTGGCGAACCGGCGAAGCGGCTGATGCAGAGCGTGCTGTATCTGCCGCACTTCATCAGTTGGGTGATTATCATCGCCCTCTGGCAGCAAATCTTTGGCGGTGCGGGTTTCCTCAACCAGTTTCTACGCAACGGCGGTCACCACACGATCAATGTCATGAGCAATCCGGGCTTCTTCAAGCCGCTCGTCGTCCTGCAACTGATCTGGAAGGAGACGGGGTGGGGAACGATCATCATCCTCGCTGCGCTCACGCGCATTGATGTTTCGCTGTACGAGGCAGCGGCGATGGACGGCGCGGGGGGCTGGCGGCGGCTCTGGCATATCACATTGCCCGGTATCCGGGGCGTGATCGTGCTGCTGCTGATCCTGCGGCTCGCGACGATCCTCAGCACCGGCTTCGAGCAAATCTTCCTCCAGCGCAACGCGGTCGGCCCGCACGCCGCCGAGGTACTGGATACCTTCACCTATTTCCGGGGCATTCAAGGCGGCGACTGGGGGTTTTCGGCGGCGGTCGGTCTCGTCAAGGGTGTCGTGGCGGCAATCCTCGTCTTTGTCGCCAACCGGGTCGCCAAGACCTTCGGGGGAGAGGGGGCATTTTGATGGCGACGCGGCCGCCCGCGCCGTACCCGCCGTGGATGGAGAAGCCGAGCGTCGCTGCCCGCGTTGGTAAGGTCGTACTCCTCACCATGCTCGCGTTCCTGATGCTCTTTCCATTCGTCTACGTGATCGCCGTTAGTTTTTCCTCGTACAAGGACGTGCTCGGGGGTGGTCTGATCCTCTTCCCGGAACACCCAACGCTGGAGGCCTATCGGGCGATCTTCAAGGGGGGCATCGTCGCGCACGCCTTATGGGTAAGCGTCGGGCTGACGCTGGGGGGCACCGTAGTCAACATGCTGATGACGGTGACGATGGCCTATGGTCTCAGTCGCCCCGGTGTGCCGGGGAGCCGGTTCGTCCTCGCACTCGTGCTGTTCACGCTCTTGTTTTCGGCGGGGCTGATCCCCGATTACCTGCTCGTCCGCAACCTTGGCCTGATTGATTCCTACGGCTCGCTGATCCTGCCGGGGGCGATCAATGCCTTCAATCTCGTCATCCTGCGCCAGTTCTTCATGAGCCTGCCGGGCGAGTTGCTGGAAAGCGCGCGGCTCGATGGCGCGAGCGATCTGCGCGTTCTACTGCGGATCGTCCTGCCATTGTCGAAGCCTGTGCTTGCGGTGGTCGCGCTTTTCTATGGCGTCGCGCATTGGAACGACTTCTTCCGCGCCACGCTCTACCTGAACGACGCGCACAAGTGGCCGATCCAACTCGTGCTGCGGCAGTACGTCCTGCAGGGGAGCGCGCTGGCAAACGCCGTGGCGCTCGACCCGAATCAGCCGCCACCGCCCACGCAGACAATCCAGATGGCCGTCGTCGTCGTCGCGACCGTGCCGATCCTGATCGTCTATCCCTTTCTGCAACGCTACTTCATGCGGGGCGTCCTGACCGGGGCGATTAAGGGATAGGGGCCGGGGGTTAGGTCCCCCGACAGTCATTGCGTTCCCCGCTGATCGGTCACTACAATCATTCCAGCCCTACCTGGTGGCATCCCAATTCGACATCCTGCCGCGCCGCGTTGCTCGCGATGAAATGAGGGAATAATCAATGGTCTACAGCCGATACATCGGTGCGCAGGTCAAGCGGAAGGAAGATCCGCGCCTCGTCACCGGCAGTTCCACCTACGTTGACGATCTGCGCCCGCCGCGCACCGCCCACATGGCAATCGTGCGGAGCATCTACGCGCACGCGCGAATCGTCCGGGTGGATATCGCCGCCGCGCTGGCGCATCCTGGCGTGATCGCCGTCTATACGGGCGAAGATTTCCGCGCGCTCTGCGGGCCGCTGCCGGAGCGCGGAGACGCCGTGCCCGGCATGACCGGGTTCGTTCCGCCCGCAGTCTGGCCGGTGGCAGCAGAACGGGTGCGCTACGTCGGCGAGGCCGTGGCGATTGTCGTGGCGGTGGATCGCTACGTCGCGCGCGACGCGCTCGACCTGGTCGTCGTTGACTACAATCCGCTTCCTGCTGTTGTGGACGTGGAGGCCGCACTCGGTCCCGGTGCGCCGCAGCTCTACGACGAGGCGCCGGGGAATGTCGCCTTTACCTGGCGGCACACGCAGGGCGACGCGGCGGCAGCATTCGCGGCAGCCGATGTCGTCGTCGAGCAGCGGATGGTCAATCAGCGGATCGCGGCGGTGCCGATGGAGCCGCGGGCGATCCTCGCCCAACCCGATCCGTTGAATGGCGGGCTGATCGTCACGACCTCGACGCAGAATCCCCACGGCGTGCGCAAGCAACTCATGCCGATCACCCACCTGCCCGAAACCTTGATCCGCGTGATTGCGCCGGAGGTCGGCGGCGGCTTCGGCGTCAAGTCCGGCGTCTATCCTGAGGATGCGATGGTCGCCGTGCTCGCGCTGCACCTGCGCCGCCCGATTAAGTGGACCGAGTCGCGCGGCGAAAGCCTCGGCACGACGCAGCACGGGCGCGGTCAGGTGGCGGACGTTGCGGTCGCGGCGCGCGCGGACGGCGAGATCACCGCGCTGCGTCTGCGCGTGACTGCCGATCTCGGTGGGTTCCCGCGCGGCATCTTTGTGCCCGTGCTTACCGGGCGGATGATGAACGGCGTCTACCGCTACGACACCGTTGACCTGGAAATCACGGGCGTGTACACCAACACGATGGCGACGGGGGCCTATCGTGGGGCGGGGCGACCCGAAGCTGCCTACTACATCGAGCGCATTGTGGACCTGCTCGCGGGCGAACTCGGCATGACGCCCATCGAAGTTCGCCGCCGTAACTTCATCCCGCCCGAGGCATTCCCGTATGCAACCGCCACAGGACTGACCTACGACAGCGGCGACTACGACAAGGCGCTCACCCGCGTGCTCGAATTCGCCGACTACGACGCGCTGCGCGCCGAGCAGGCACAGATGCGCGCGGCGGGGCGGCATCTTGGCATCGGCGTCGTGACGGCGACCGAGATCAGCGGCGGCGGCCCGTTTGAGAGTGCCGATGTGCGTGTCGAGCCAAGCGGCGCCGTTACCGTCTCGACCGGCATCTCGCCGCACGGTCAGGGCGAGGAGACGACCTTCGCGCAGATCGTTGCCGATGAACTCGGCGTGGCCATGGCGGACATTATCGTCGTGCACGGCGACACGGCGCGGACGCCGCCCGGCATCGGCACTTTCGGTTCGCGGGGGTTGGTGGTCGGTGGTTCGGCGCTGGTCCGCGCCCTCGATGTCGTGAAGGAGAAGGCGCGCAGGATCGCCGCGCACCTGCTCGAAGCCGCGCCGGAGGACATCGAATTTCGCGACGGGAGATTCGGGGTAACAGGCACCGCCGATCGCTCCGTTGCACTGAAGGAGATCGCAACCGCCGCCTATGGGCAGCGGTTGCCGCCCGACATCGGCTCCGGGCTCGAATCTGTCGAGTTCTTCCGGCCCGAACTCTCCGCCTTCCCTTTCAGCGCGGACGTTTGCGTCGTCGAAGTTGACCCGGAGACTGGCGCGGTACTGCTGCGGAATTACTTCACGGTGGACGATTGCGGCAGGGTGATCAGCCCAATGCTCGTGGATGGCCAGATACACGGCGGGTTGGCGCAGGGCATCGCGCAGGCGCTCTGGGAGGAGGTTGTCTACGATGCGAGCGGGCAACTGGTTACCGGATCGCTGATGGATTACGCGGTGCCGACGGCGCGCTCCCTGCCGCAGTTCGCGACCACGCGGACGGAAACGCCGACGCGATTTAATCCGCTCGGCGCGAAGGGGATCGGCGAACTGGCGACGGTCAGTTCGCCGCCCGCCGTCGTCAACGCGGTACTGGATGCTCTGGCGCCATTTGGTATCCGGCACCTCGACATGCCGCTCCACGCCGAACGTGTCTGGCAGGCGATTCAGGACGCACGGGCGGGAGCCGCTGAATAATGGCGGCCTGCCGCTCGCTCCCGTTGTACACGCTCACGGAAGCGAAAGCGTGAATCGTGGTAGGGCGGTTCGAGCACCGCCCTCTGTTGATCGCCACGCACAATTGCCAAATATTGAGGCGCTGTTGCTGGCACGGGAAGGGCGGTTCGAGTACCGCCCCTACGAACCGATAGCCGCGCCATTTCCACCACCGCCGCATTCGGCTTTCCACCTGCTTCTCGCAGTCGAGGA
>JBBSFO010000128.1:0-10074 GCA_038238655.1 Thermomicrobiales bacterium
AGGATGATGCAGACCAGGATCGCCGCGCGAATGCGCGCTGTCATCTCCTTTTCCCGCCGAACGAACCACAGGAAATGCTACCCGACGAACTCGTCCGCTACCTGGCGCAGGGCGAGCAGCAGACGGTTCACGAAGGATATAAATGCAGCATCCGCAAGCGTTGGTACATTGTCCCTTCTGTGTCGACACCCGATGCGTTTCTTTTCCGGCAAATCAACCGATTCCCGAAGCTCGTACTCAATGAAACGGCCGCGACCTCGACGGATACGATTCATCGCGTCCGCTTTCGCAATAAGGATCATGCACGTCCGGCGATTGCCGCGTTTCACAATTCGATGACCTTTGCTTTTACGGAGGTTCTCGGTCGCAGTTATGGCGGAGGCGTCCTCGAACTGGAACCGAACGAAGCAGACAATCTACCGATTCCGCCGCTCCAGGAAACGAACATCATGTTGGAAACGCTGGATCGCCTGAGCAGGTCGAACGATATCGCCCAGGTACTAGACCTCACCGATCACGTCTATTTGCGGAATGGCCTGGGACTCGCCACATCGGATATTGATACCCTTCGCGGCATTTGGGAAAAACTATCACACCGACGGACAAGCAGGACATTCAAACGACGGATAGCAAGCACGTTACCGGCATCGGGCCGATGCCGCCCATCTCCATTGATCCGTCATCGCTCGCTGTATTTGGCGAACGATGGACAGCGCTCAATCGCCGACTGAGCCGCACACCGCCGTACTCGTCTGGGCAACTCGGCGACCTATTTGATCGGGCGGTCGGCGTCGCGGTTGCCGCAATGCTCGGCCAGATCCCGATTGCGGCGCCGAATCCGAACGCGCTGACGCCACCGCTAGCCGATTGCGTCGAAGTTGGCCCCGTGCGCATTATCGGCGGCGTGCGGCCGCAGAACTTCGATGTCGGCTATCGCCCGGATGGTGTGCGCTTCGCTTTTGATAGCAAGACCTTGAATGATAGCGAGAGTATCGGCAAGAACTGGCAAAATATGATTAATGATCTCGCGACTGAGGCGACGACCGTTCACAGTCGTTTTCCGCACGCTGTCGTCGCCGTTATGGTGATTTATCCCGAGCCATGTGTATCGGTGAGCCAACGATCAGCGACGACCGAGACACTGGAGCGGCTGGCACGGCGCACAAGCGTTGATGGCGCCCCCTACATGGCCGAGGCGATTTCGCTGGTGCTATGGAATCCCACCGACGGCTCCATAGACCCGACGATACCCGATCCTGCCTCACCATTGCGGATCGAGCGATTTTCCGAGCAGGTCGAAGCCGCATATACGAGCCGGTATAAGGGTCTCCCGCTCCATGCGGCGTAATAATGTTTCACTCGTCCGTTTCACGCCCGAGTAAAGCCGTTTGCGCCCGCCTTGGCACGCGCCTATACTGGCGGTCGGGTTGACGTGCGGCGCGGGGCGAGGTGGCAGTGGTGATGGTAGCGGCGAATGGCGACAAGGCGGGGCAACACTGGTTGGGAAGCGTGCGCGGTCGGCTCCTTCTCTCGCTCGGGTTCGCACTCCTCGTCTTGATGGGGCTAACGCTCTTCGCGGACAGCCGCAAACTCGCCGACGCGCTGCGGGCGTTCCACTGGCCGTTGCTTGTCCCGATTCTGCTCCTCACGTCATTCAACTACGCGCTCCGCTTCGTCAAATGGCAGTATTACCTGCGGCGGGTCGGTGTCACGGCGCTACCGACGCAGTTATCGGCCCGGATTTTCTTCGCGAACTTCATTATGGCAATGACGCCCGGCAAGATTGGCGAGGTCTTCAAGTCACTCCTGTTGCGCGAAGCAGTCGGCACACCTATTGCTGTCAGCGCGCCGATCATCGTCGTCGAGCGGCTGACGGATGGGATCGCGATGCTCTTCCTCGCTTCCGTTGGCCTGGTGATCTTTCGGTATGGCGTGCCGGTTTTCGCGACCATTGCACTCCTCGGCGCGCTCGGCTTGCTGCTCTTGCAGCAGCGATGGCTAATCCGACGGGTTATTGACATAGGCGAGCGGTTCCGCTTCCTTGCCAACTTCACGCATCATGTGCATACCTTCTACGATAGCACCTACGCCCTGCTCCGGCCCACGCCGCTCCTGTTTGCGACGGTGATTGGTCTCGTCTCGTGGCTCGGTGAGTGCGTCGCGTTCTTCCTCGTCCTGGTCGGGTTGGGGTTCGCAGGTACGCCACGGCTCCTCCTAACGGCGATGTTCGTACTCGCCGCCGCCTCGCTGATCGGATCAGTCTCGCTCCTTCCCGGTGGTCTCGGTGCGGCGGAGATCGGCATGACAGCGATGCTCCTTGCCCTGATCACCGACCCGCTAATGACGCACGATGTCGCGGTGGCGGCAACACTGGTGATCCGTTTTTGCACGCTCTGGTTCGGCGTCGCGCTCGGCTTCGTAGCGCTCATCACCGTGCGCGGGCTGCTTGACGGACGGAAGCGCGTCGCGAAGAAGACACTCGCGAGTGTGTCACACGGTGATTGAGTGATTGATTTGAGGTGCAGCATTTTTGGCCCACCCCCGGCCCCTCCCGATGCGGGAGGGGAGAACGACGACGACCGGATTTCGCTCCCATCCCGTTCCGGAAGAGGCCGGTGGTGGACCACTTTTTTCGCTATCATACTTGGTATCGTACTCCTCGTTGGTTGCGGCGGCAGTTCGCCGACGGCGATACCGACGGTCCGACCAACAACAACGCCCCCCCCGACGCTCGACCCGATCCACATTCGCACGGGAAGCGCGATCATCCCCAGCCCAACCGGGCAGACTGCCAACAGCGCCACCAACGCATCAAGCAGCGCCAACAACCCGCCGAGCAACGCGCCACTGCCGCCCGGCGCGATCCCGGCGACGGTCTCGGTACCGGCGGTCACGGCGGGCATGGTGCTGCAACCCCTGCCAGGCGGGCAGACCTTCGCGACCGCCGACAAGAAGGCGACGATCCGCTACCCGGACAACTGGGACGCACAAACCGCGCAGAACGTGGCGCAATTCACCCCGAAGGGTGCATCGCCGACCGATCCGAACGTGACGCGCGTCACCTTCAACGGTCTGCCGGTGCAACTCGATTTGCTTTCGGGCGACAACGCGACAAATTACCTACAAACCCTCGCGTCGCAAACGACCGGGCGTGGCGCGACGAACCTCCAGGTGCGTTCCATTGATCGCGTGCGCCTCGGTAGTCCGAGCGGTCTGGAAGCGGTGCGCGTCATCGTCTCCTACACGCAAGGCGCCCCCGTCGTCTCCGAGCAGGTGATCGTTCAACCGAAGGGGAGCGACACGACCTGGTTCATCAGCGCTACCGCACCCGCCGCCGACTTCGCCACCAAATGGGCACCGGTCATTGACGGCATCGCGGGCAGCGTCATCTTCCCGTGAGTATCGGAGAGCAAAACCGTAGTATTGCATGAGCGCCTCACGATATCGTGAAAAAGCGATGCAATGCTGTAATGACATGCTGATGTGTTGCAATAGGAAGCGCACCGAGGTCGCGCACGATCATTGTTGTCGAAAGCGTCATCAAGCGATGCAATCGGATCGTGGATTGTACCCGCAGACCGGTTTTCGCAAAGTCCTGTTGGCTGGAATCGAGTACAATGTCCGTCGGCAGGATTGGACTTGGCGTACGACTGGTGATAAAGGCTACAACGACGTGACGATGCAAACCTACGGAATCCGTCAAGCAGACTGCGGGCCGCACTTTCGTTGTCGTCAAATCATCGAACGGAAATGGTACGAGGACGACGTTACCCTTCATCGTGGAAGGGCTGACCGTCATCGCGGGTGTAAATGTCCTCGGCAGGATCATTCAAAAAATCAAATGCTGGATTCCGCGCCGCTGCATGCAGCCATTCCTGCTCATCAATATCCGCATCATCCGCTATGAGGAGCAACACACGAACCCGGCCCGATCTGATCGCCGTAATTGGGTGGTCCAGATGCAGGGCACCGTGCTCATCGAGTGTCCCTGTCGCTTCAACTGCTCGCAGCATCGCTTCCATGATCGTACTCCGCGTATCGTATGCGCTCACCTACAGATGAAGACCCTCTACATACATCTCATCATACCACTCACGGAAGTAGCTCATTACCTCGCCGTGCCGCGCGGTCGCCGCCCTGTCGCTCAGACAGGGCACGGCGATGCTCCTCCTTGACAGTGCGGAGGAGGCCGCCATCCATGAGCAGGTCCAGCCCGGCGAGGGCCAGCGCTTTGGCGGCGAGCAGCATGTTGCGGTAGCCGAGGTCGCTGTCCGCCGCCGCGACAACCTGCGCCGAATGCCACGGGATGACGTGCTCGGTGATCGGGAAGCCCGTCTCCACTGACGGCACGAGATAGGAAACATTGCCCCAATCCGTGCTGCCGAGTGCTTCGCCGAGGCGCGGGTGTGGCATGTGCAGGCCGAGGTCATCGAAGTGGCGGCGGACACGGCGGGCGAGCGTGTAGTTCGTAATCATGTCTGTGTATGGCTCTTCAGGGCAGCTCCACGCGAGGCGCGCGCCCGTCATCTCCCCGGCGCCCTCCGCGACGCGCTTCACCTTCGCGACAAGTTGCTCCATCGCCCGCACGGTCGCCGCACGGACATAAAAGAGGGCACGGGCGTATTCCGGCACGATATTCGGCGCATCGCCGCCGTGTGTAATGATGCCGTGGATGCGCGCATCGGGCGTGACGTGCTGCCGGAGCGCATTGATGCCATTGAAGGTCTCGATCACGGCGTTGAGGGCGTTAATTCCGTTGAAGGGGTCGGCAGCAGCATGCGCGGCGCGACCGTGGAACTCCATCACGACCGTCGAGACGGCAAGCGACAAGCCGCTGCCCGGCTCGGTCGGGACGGTCGCCTCATTCGTGCCGGGGTGCGCGCCCATCGCGGCGTCAATGTCGTCGAAGACGCCGTGCCGCGCCATGATGACCTTGCCGCCGACTGCTTCCTCGGCGGGTGTGCCGAAGACGACGACTGTGCCCGCCAGATCGTCCAGCACGGCGGCGAGACCGATACCCGCACCCATCGCGGCGCAGGCGATCAGGTTGTGCCCGCAGGCGTGACCGAGGCCGGGCAACGCGTCGTATTCGGAAAGAAAGGCGATGCGCGGCGCGCCCTGCCCGACCTCGGCACGGAAGGCGGTCGGTAGTTCGGCGCTACCTCGCTGGAGCGCGAAGCCATACCGCTCCAGCATCGCCGCGACCGCGTGCGAGGAGGCGACCTCCTCCATCGCGATCTCCGGGTGCGCGTGTATGAACCTGCTCACCGCGAGAATATCGCCCGTCGCGTCATCAATCGCCCGCAAAACTTTCTCGCGTAGCGCCGCCTCCGCCATCCTTCGTATGCCCTCTTTCATTGTCTACAATGTCACGGATCAATGCATAGGGGCGGTGCTTGAACCGTCTTCCCTGCCTGTGATGGATTCCCGCTGAATCGAAGTATCGGCGCTCTAAAGAGGGCGGTTCGAGCACCGCCCTTACGGAACCTTGGCAGCAGTATAGCAGCCAGCATCACATCTCACGACGTGTAATCATCGGGTCGGATCACTACAAATAATCGTTCGAAGTGCGGATTTCTCCACCGAATCGGGTTACGATCGGTTCCAAGATTACAGCATCTCGCGCGTAAATCTGGATGAAAGAACTATCGAATGCGCATATTTCGACAATAGCATCGCCAATATCTTGAAACGGTTCACCCTCAGCCCGGATCTCGCCCCATTCACGGGCAGATGATCAACAGGTACCGCGAGGAAGACCGCCCAAATGAACTGGACAACCTGCCGCAGAAACGCGACTGTTTCGTCGCGGTCGCCAACGAGTGCCGGATTCTTGACGCCTTCGGCGAACAGGCGTGGGCCCCCTCGCTGGTCATCGATGTCGGAAACGAACCACACGCATTGTTCGATCGAGTCGCCTAAGGTCTCGACGATGAGCGCGATCTGCTCGCCTTCGCAGGAAAACGGGCTGCCATTGATCGCATGACCCTTCAATTGTACGACGTATCTAGTCGCTGCCATCCTCTATTATGCCCCGTGACGGAGAACGGGCTACGTCACAATCGTGGCGGACCCGTTCCATAGATAGACTGCTGGCGTTTCGCGCACTAATTCTTCTCGTACAACTCCGTCCAATGCGCGTGCTCGTCCTTCGCGGCGGCGACCAACTCCGGGTCGGTGAGAAGATCGAAAGCGGTGAGGGCCATCGCGGTGGAGACTTTCAGCAACTGCTCATAGCCGAAGTCCGAGCAGGAGGCGTCCACGACCTGCTGCGAGTGGCCGGGGATCATCCCGTGGCTGATCGCGAACGAGCCGGTGACGGAGGGCACGACGTAGGAAACATTGCCGAAGTCGGTCGAGTACGGACCGCGCGATCCCTGATCGCGCGCATTGACCTCCATCCCCGCCTTGCGCATGTTCTCCTCGTAGACGCGACCGATCACGTACGATGGGCGCATGTCGTAGCAGGTGGGTTCGGCATGCCGCATCTCCACCGTCGTTTCGGTGAGCATCGCCGCGCCCTCGGCGATCCGGCGCACTTTGTCTTCCAGCACGGCGAGATACTCGCGGTCGGCGGCGCGGACGAAGAACTTAGCGGCGGCGTAGTGCGGCACGACATTCGGCGCGTCGCCACCGTGGGTGATGATGCCGTGGATGCGCGCGTCCTGCTTGATGTGCTGGCGCATCGCATCAATACCGGTGAAGAGTTTAATGACGCCATTGAGGGCATTCGCGCCGTTATACGGATCGCCCGCCGCGTGCGCCGGTTTGCCGTGGAACTCGAAGTCTATGTGCGAAACGGCGAGGCAGGTGCCACCCGGGTACTGCGTCGCTGAGCCGGTGAATGGCCCGGCGTGGTGGATCATCAGGGCGGCGTCCACGTCCTCGAAGACGCCCGCGTCAATCAGTTTCACCTTGCCGCCTCCGCCTTCTTCAGCGGGCGTGCCGATGATCTGAAAGGTGCCGTCAATCTGATCCATGATCTGGCCCAACCCAATCGCGGCGGCCAGGCCGGACGCACCGATCAGATTGTGCCCGCAGCCGTGTCCGAGGTTCGGCAGCGCATCGTACTCAGCGAGTACGGCGACTGTCGGCCCCGGCCCCTTGCCGCGCCTGGTCGCCCGAAAAGCCGTTTCCAACCCACCCAGCGGCTTTTCGACTTCAAACCCTTCCTTGCGCAGTTGATCCGCAAGCAACTGCGAGGCGAACCGCTCCTGGTAGCCGATCTCTGGATGCTTATGAATCTGATCGGAGACGTTGATGATCCCCGGCCCGTGCTCGTCAATCGCCGTGGCGACCTGTTCCCGCAACTTCTCGCGCATCTCCATCTGCATCCGTTTCCCCCTTCACGACACGAACCACCTGAATAGCGGCAGGATACCATAGGGGGGCGGGGGCTAAGCCAGTTGCCGCTTCATGTACGCAATTGCCTCCTCGGCAGTGGGGTCAACGCCGTTGAGGAGGGCGAGGTAATAGGCGACCCAATCCGCGAACGCGAGCGTCCACAGCACCTGCGCGAGGCGGCTGCGCCCCTGCGCCTCCACGATGCTGGACGGGATGCCGCGCCGGTCGAGCAGATCGGTCGTCACCTGCCAGTGTGCCCGCACGCGCGGATGGTCGTATGACGAGCGCAACTGCACGACCGCGAGATGGTCCGCGAGTTGCGCGGGGAACGCGTAGCCGACAGTGGCGGTGTGATTGACCTCCGGCAGCACATCGTAGATCGCGGTCGTCTTCGCGTAGCCGTTCAGTTTCGCCTTCCACGCCCGCGCGACGGGTTCGAGCATTGTGCCGCCATAGATCGCCGGAATCTTACCAATGAGTGCGCGCGCTATCTGCTTCGCCGGGTTCTCATGCTCGGGCATCTGCGGGCCGAAGGCGTCGCGTTGCGTTTCCAGGAGCGTAATCGCCTCGTCCATGTCCGCCGCGACCTCGCCGACGACATGGACGGCGTGCGCAATCGCGACCAGCGCAGTGAGCATCGAAGCGAGCGCGTCGCGCGGTTTCGCTTCGGCGGTATAGGAGACGAGCGGTGCGCGATGAATCGTCGCCAGTCCTTCCAGCGTGCCGCCCGTCGTGACGATCACGGGCTTCACGCCGCGATCAATCGCCTCCTCGAACGCCGCGACGGTCTCCTCCGTGTTGCCGGAATGGGAGACGGCAACAGCGATACTGTCCGGCCCGACGAATGCAGGCACATCGTATCCGCGCACGACGAAGACCGGGATTTGCGCCGTATGCGCGACCAGACCCCGCAGCATATCGCCCGCAAGCGCCGCCCCGCCGTTGCCGATGACGATGAAACTGAAAATGTCCGAATGCTTGTCCGGCAAATCCACGTAGCGCGTCCGCTGCCATGCCACGTGCACCTGCTCCGGCATCGCCGCAAGATGCCCCGCCATCCCCTGCGTATCCACCGCCCCGTACGTCTCCGGTCGGTCCAACTCCACCCACTGCTCCCTCATCTCTCAGTCCTTCCCGGATTTAACGCAGAGAGCGCAGAGAACGCAGAGGAGGGAAGAGAAGAAAGATAGATTTCTCTGCGTTCTCTGCGTTCTCTGTGTCCTCTGTGCTACGGTTTTCCTAGATAATGTCGCGGTGCGCGAGGGCTTCGGCGATCTGGACGGCGTTCAAGGCAGAGCCTTTGCGCAAATGATCCATCGCCGACCAGAAGACGAGGCCGTAGGGGTTGCTACTGTCCTCTCGGATGCGGCCGACAGCGACGCTATCCTGCCCCGCGACGCCGACGGGATGCGGGTAGAGGCTCACTGCCGGATCGTCCTGCACGCGGATGCCCGGCGATTTGCCCAGAATGTGACGGGCGTCCTCTGCACTGAGAAGGCGCGAAAACTCAGCGTGGACATTCTGCGTGTGCGCCTGATATACGGGGGCGCGCACAGCGGTCGCGGAAAGGCGCAGTTCCGGCGCGCGCAACACCTGCTTCGTTTCTTGCGCGAGCAGCCATTCCTCCCGCGAGTAGCCATCCGCGTGGAAAACATTGACTTCCGGCAGAAGGTTGAAGGCGATCGGGTGCGCGAAGATGTGTGCGGCGGGTTCTTTCCCCTGCAACATCGCCTGCGTCTCGTCGGTCAGCGCGCGGATCGCCCCCGTGCCCGCCGAGCCGACCGCGCAGAGCGCCGTCACCGTGACACGCCGGACGGGATTGAGCCGGTGCAGCGGCGCGAGAACGAGACAGAGCTGGATCGTCAGATCGTGCGGGCAGGCGACGATCCGCGCGCCGTTCGCCAGCACTTCCTCATTGACTTCCGGCACGATCAGCGGCGTCGTTTCGCTCGTGTTCTCGCGGCCGGTCACATTGATGACCATGCAGCCGGCATTGCGCGCGTGCGGGAGCACCTGCGCGTTCGCCTCCCGCCCAGCGGCGAGGAAGACGAGGTCGAGATGCTTGAAAGCGCCGGGAAGGGCGCGCTCGACGGTGATTTCGCCCTCACCAAAGGGCAGACGCTGCCCGATTGAGCGGTCGGACGCATAGACATTCAAGCTGCGGATCGGGTAGCGGCGCTGTTCGAGGATGCGGAGCAGTTCGGTGCCCAATATCCCCGTCCCGCCGACAACGCCGACGCGATAACTCGTCACACAAAGCCCCTTTTCCACTTGCCAACGGCACCCCGCCGCCAGCGCATCGTACAGGGTACCACATCGGCGCGGGCGATTCGCAGCAGAGATCGAACGGCAACGTCAAAGCACTCGATACCTCGCACAACCATCTCTATGAAACCCTACCTCACGCGCAACCGATCCGCCGCACGTACGTTACATGAAACAGTGTGGGGCGGGGACATGTGGGGAAGAGGGGTCATGCGGGACGATTTCAACGAATCCAACGAACCGACACGCGGCACGAACTGGCGACGGACGGCCCTCAAAGCGAGCATCCTGCTCGTGCTCTACTCGATCATCGTCATACCGCTGTAACGCTCCGGTAGCGCAGGCGTATGAATACGAACACCTTGCTTGGCGTACTCGTGGCGGCGGGGGTTTTCCTGCCGAGTGGGGGTCAGGCGCAAGCCCACCCGACGAAAACGGCCCCACCCCCAAACGGGGGGGGGCCCA
>JBBSFO010000129.1:0-10055 GCA_038238655.1 Thermomicrobiales bacterium
GGCACGACGGGCCAGGCAACGGCGGCGGCAACGTCGCCAACGGGCGGCAGTTCGACCGCAGGGGCGGGCACGCCCGGTCCCGGTACGGGCACGGGGAGCGGGAGTGGCGCGTCCGGCACCACCGGGCAGGCGACCACGGCGGCACCGGCGGCACCGGCGACGGGTGGCGTTGCGGCAACGACGACGACCGGTGGCGCTGCGGCGACGACGGCACCGCGACCGGCGGCGACGGGAACGGGCGGCGGGACGAGTGGAACGACGACGACGGCGACATTGCCGGCGACCGGGCAGGCACAGAACGCTTCGATCAACATCGCACTGTTGGTGATCCTGCTGGCCGCGCTGGCCGGTATCGGGGCGGGGCTTACCCTCAAGCGGCGGAACGCACGCGCGTAATCCCATACGCAGTTCTGCGGGCACGACAACGGAGCGGTCGGAATTTTCCGGCCGCTCCGTTCGTTTTCTGATGCGCGATGCGGAGTCTGCCGATTACGGGTCTATGGATAAACAAAAAGAGCAGGCCGGGAATGTCTGCTCTTCGAGAAGAGGCGGGGGAATGCAGCCGTGATGCGTGCGGACGGCGTATCGCTTAGGCGAAAGCGCCGGGGCCGGAAAGGGCATCGGTCGGGTTGATCTCCATTGCTGTGAGATACTGACCGAGCAGACGGATCAGATTGCGCGCCTGCGGCTCACCCATCTTGATCAGGGCGGTGTCCAGTTGCTCCTGCCGCATCTCCTCGACATGCGCGAGGGTTTCCATGCCGCTGGGTGTCAGTTGGACGAGGACGATACGCCGGTCCGTCGCGTGGGAACGCCGCGTCACCAGTCCTTGCCGAACGAGACGGTCCACAATCCCGGTCATGGTGCCGAGCGAGTGGTGTGTCTGGCCGGCGAGCATGCCCATCGTGCATTCACCGACGCGGTTGATCGCGACCAGGGTGAAATACTGCTGGAGTGTCAGCCCGAACGGGGTGAGGGCGGCGGCGAATTGACGTGCGCCACCCCACGTCACGCGTGCGATGTCCTGGGACAACTGGTCCCGCAGCGGTATCTGTTCATTGTCCACAAGTTCGTCAACGAGTGTCATCTTCGTCGTCCTCGTTATGGTCGCTATCTCGGTCACGGTTCATTCCCTCTCTTCCGCTTCCCCATGCCACGGCGCGTGTTGGCACCGTCATATACACTACGGAAGCGCCTCCTTCTCCCAATTATCCGCACTTCTCACAAGCATGAACGAAAAAGTCCGACTTTTGTGACGATGGATGGTCAATCTGACAAAGAAGTTCGCCAGCGATGCCGGTTACTCCGGCAGGAGTACGTTTGTCACCTGCTACGCCGGTGGTCGCCCGATTGATTCGAACAGGAATGTGCGATTCTTGCCCGCCTTTTTCGCCATCGTCATCGCCGTATCCGCGACGGCATACAGGCTAAAGGCGTCCGGCACATCGTTCGGATACAGGCCAATGCCAATGCTCGCGGTGAAGGGGCTTGGCAGGCCGCCGCTGCCGTCGGCAATCGCCGCGTGAATGTGGGCAGCGACCGTGCACGCCTCCGCTTCGTCCGAGTCGGGAAGCAGAACAGCGAACTCTTCACCGCCGACGCGGGCGACGAAATCCCGGCTCCGCGTCGCGCCCCGAATCGCGCGGGCGAAGGCTTGCAAAGCAGCGTCTCCGACGAGGTGGCCCCAGAGCGTGTTATAGCGGCGGAAATCGTCGAGATCAATGATGAGTAGCGCGAGCGACCGGCCATTCATGTTTGCGGCGGTCGCCGTCCGGTCGAGCGCGATTTGCAGACCACGGGCATTCGCCAGTCCGGTCAGCGGGTCCGAATAGGCTAATTGCTTGATGGTCGCAAAGCGGTGCGCCCGTGCAAGTGCGAGGCGTGCATGCGGAGCGAACCGTTTCAGCATCGCCGCCCCAGCCATACCGGTGTTCGCGATGTCGCAATGCATGCGCACTACGGGCAGCGTTTCGTCGTCGTATTGCTCGGTACGCAGCGAGAAGCAATGGACAGGTAATTGATCAATGCCCTTGTCGTCACCCCCGCCAACAGTCATGCCGCCACTGGCAATTACGAGCATCCCCGATCCATCTGGCGACGGGAGGGTAATGGTTACGAGCACGGCATCCATGAACTGCCGCGCGCCATCGGCGATCGCTTGTGCGACGGCTTCGATCTCGTCCGCCGCGCCGAGGTGTATCAGGGCCGCTTCGAGCGCCAGTGCTTCGCCTCGGTTCAGTCCCGTCTCGGTCTCAGCATCCATAACCAACATGCGTCTCTCTTATCGCTTTTCTCCACGATACATTTCTCATTAATAGGAACGTACAGCGGGCGGTTATGTGATGGTCTCTCATCTAATATATCACTCAAAAGCAAAAACACGAGATGTGGACGATCTGATTTTCTCGCCAGATTCGGCGAGGTACGCGCTTTTGGAATAGTGATAGCAGGCCGTCCGGCCTGCTATCGCACAGTGTTGGTTTTTCAGCGGATCCCGGCGAGCACGTTATGCTGCGGAATCGAGGGAGCGTCGTGTTTGCTGAAAGACAGGTAAAGCGGTGGAAATAGATGCGAGAATGACGCCGTGCGGCAGGTCAGTGACCGCAAGACGAAGATGCGCGGTCGGTTGATTGGGGAGCGTGCGCCAGAGTCCGGGGCAGTCCGTTCCGTTTTCGGTCGCGCCGCTGGCGAGAGAGAACAGCGCGATGCGTCGCCAGGTGTGGCCGTCCACGCTCCCCTCGAAAGCGACCTGACCGCGCCACGTCCCGGCGAGATGCAGTACAACCGCCTCGTTTGCTCCACATGCGACCGGTGCAGTAACGCCCGGTGCTGTGATCGCGGGGAGGCGCGCGTCGAGTGGACATGCCCATGGACCGGCATATTCGCCGGGGAGTGTCGCCCATCGCCCGACATTGACGGTCGGCTGCGGCTCCGGCTTCCGTACCGGCAGGTTCGCGACGGCACTGCGGACGGTCGCACGAACACGGGTCAACCGACCAAAACGGTCTGTGCGGTGAGGGAGCAATGCAATCGTCATAACTGGCCTCCTCGATTCAAGAACCGATGTTCTTCTGTACGGACATGATGATAGTACACCTGTTCTCTTCTGTCAAGAGGTTTGCGCACATTCGTTCGACAGAGTGGGATATGCGGTCTGACGCGGCCCAGAATGGTGATGGTATATACTGCGCGGAAACGAGTGATTCTTCTTCTCCTCGCATGGCTCTGCGGGATGCGGCATGCCGTGCGGGAGAATACTGGATGATGAGGTGCAGATGACGACCGACCAACCGTTACGCGTCGCAGTGATTGGCTCCGGCCCGGCCGGGTTGTACGCTGCCGAGGCGCTCATCAAACAGAACATTTTCCCCGTCAGCGTCGACGTATTCGACCGTCTGCCCGCGCCGTACGGGTTGGTGCGGTACGGTGTCGCCCCCGATCACTACAAGATCAAGTCCGTCATCACGGTCTTCGAGCGGACCCTGATGGATCCACGCGTCCGCTTCTTCGGCCATGTCGAATTCGGCCAGGACCTCACGCATGCGGATTTCCTTCGCCTGTATGACGCCGTCATCTACGCGGTCGGCGCGTCGAGCGACCGCAATCTCGGCATCGCGGGTGAAGACCTCGCGGGGAGTATTTCCGCCACGGAGTTTGTCGCGTGGTACAACGGCCATCCCGACGCCGCTGTGCGCGCAATGACACTCGACGCACACGGTGTGGCAGTTGTCGGCGTCGGCAATGTCGCGGTGGATGTGACGCGTATTCTCGCCAAGACAACGGAGGAGCTGGGCGAAACGGACATCGCCGATCACGCGCTGGCCGTCCTCGCGCACAGTCCGGTGACGGACATCTACGTCCTCGGGCGGCGCGGGCCGGTGCAGGCGAAGTTCACGACCAAGGAGTTGGGCGAACTCGGCGAACTGGCGAATGCGGACATCATCGTCAAGCCGGAGGAGATCGCGCTCGATCCGGTCAGTGAGGCGGCGCTTGCCGGGCAGCGGGTCGCGCAACGGAACATTGAGGTGCTGCGGGCCTTCGCCGCGAAGCCGCCCGAAGGCAAGCCGCGCCGTATTCACCTGCGCTTCCTCGTTTCCCCGGTCGAAATCACCGGCGCCGAGTGCGTCGAAGGATTAGTAATCGAGCGCAACCGACTCGACGAGCAGCAGCGCGCGGTCGGCACTGGCGAATACGAAACCCTCGCGGTCCAAATGGTGCTGCGCTCGGTCGGGTACAAGGGCGTGCCGCTCGCCGATGTGCCCTTCGACCCGCGCGCACAGGTCGTGCCGAACAACGCCGGGCGTGTGACGGCGGCGGATGGCACGGCGGCGCCGGGCGAATACGTGACCGGCTGGATCAAGCGCGGCCCGAGCGGCCTGATCGGCACGAACAAGGCGGACTCGGTCGAAACCGTCAAATCGCTCCTCGAAGACGCCCCGCACCTGTCGCGCGCGGCGGTGGGCGACCCGGCGGCGGTGGACGCGCTCCTGCGGGAACGCGGCGTCCGCTACGTGACGATCGAAGGCTGGCTGGAACTCGAAAAGTACGAGGTCGCGCAAGGCGCAGCGCAGGGTCGCCCGCGCGTCAAGATCGTCCACATCGAGGAGATGCTTGAACGCATTACGAAGGGGGAGTCCTACCCCCCCAACCTCCTTCCCTCGAAGGGAAGGAGGTTGGGGGGGTAGGACTCCCCATGGGGCAGGCGCACCGTGAAGGTCGTGCCTTCGCCGAGGATGGAGTGGACATCGAGCGTGCCGCCGTGGGCGGCGACGATCTCGCGGGCGATGTGGAGGCCGAGGCCGAGGCCGCCGCTGGGCGACGGCCCGGCCCGTTCGATGCGGTAATAGCGCGAGAAGATGTTTGCCAGGTCGGCGGGCGCGATGCCGGGGCCGTAATCCTGCACCTCGAGGATTGCCTGACTATCGGCGTGCCGCAGCCGCACGTCAATCCGCGCCGATGCTGCTGCGTGGCTGATGGCATTGGTAAGCAGGTTGAGAATCACCTGCTCCACCCGCCGGCCGTCGCCCTGAATCGTGACCGGGATGTCGGGAAGTTCCGCTGCGATGGTTTGCGCCGGTGTCAGCAACTGCGCGGTTTCGACGGCGGTGCGGACGACGGCCGCAAGGTCCACTGGCGCAATTGCGAGAGAGAGTTGCCCGCTCTGTAACCGCGCGACATCGAGCAGATCATTGATGAGCGCCATGAGCCGCTGTGTTTGTTCGAGCGCGCGAGTCGCGTAGCGGCGCGGTTGCTCGTTCCCTTCCGCCCCACGATAGAAACGGACGAGCATTTGCAGATAGCCGCTCAGCCCGGTGAGCGGCGTGCGCAGTTCGTGGCTAGCGATCGCCATGAACTCGTCCTGCAAGCGGCGGAGGCTGCGCTCCGTGATGTCGCGGACGACGAGCACACCGCACTGTTCCGCATCGTGCGCGATCGGTCGGCCGGTCGTCTCGAACCAGCGGCGGCTGCCGTCCGGCGCGGTGATCGTGAATGCCATTGCGAACGACTCCCCCCGCGCGGCGCGCTGCTGGGGTGTCTGCTCCAGCGGGAAGGGCTGGCCGTCCTCGCCCTCGGCTACGAAACCGGCATCCGGGTCGCCGAAGAACTCCGTGTAGCGTTCGTTCGCGAGCATTGTCGTACCAGCAGCATCCACGACGAGTACGGCGTCGCCGATGCCGCCGAGGATCGCCGCGATCCGCTCCCGGTCGTTCTCGCTCTCGCGCCGCCGGATTTCCAGCGAGACGGCGCTCTCCTGCAACTCGACCGTCCGCGCTTGCAGATCGTCGTTGGTGGTGTTCAACTCCTCAACGGTCGCCTGCAACTCCTCGTTGAGGGTTTCCAGTTCCTCGTTTGTCGCCTGCAACTCTTCGTTGAGCGTTTCGATTTCCTCAGTCCCGGCCTGTGCCTCCTCGTTGGCGATCAGGAATTCCTCGTTCGCGCCGCGCAATTGCATGTTGCTATTCGCGAGATCCTGATTCGCGTCCAGCAAGTGCCGGTTTGTCTCGGCCTGCCGCTCCACCAGCGTCGCCAGCCGCTCCGTTTCCGTGCGCTGGTGGGCGAGCGCCGCTTCGAGACTGTGACGCTCCCGCGCGTGGTCGGTCGTCTCCCGCACGGTGACAAGGACGGCATCCACCGGCTCGGTATCGTCACCGATCTTTTGCGGATAGCAGGCGATTTCGATGTGTCGGGACTCACCCGTCGCCATATCGGTCGTCGCGACCTCCTCGCCGCGCGCCGGTGCGGCGCCCCGGAAGGCGGCATCAATCATGGTGCGGAGCGGAGCGAGCGGAACACCCTGGATGAGATGGAGGAAGTCCTCGCCGACCGCTGCGTTATGGATGCTCAGCAGGCGGCGCGCCATCATGTTGATCGCCCGGATGTCGTACTGCCGGTCCACGACGATGATCCCGAACGGCAGGCCAAGGAGTACCCCGTCGAATCGCTCGTGGCTGACGCGGGTCCGCTGCGCATCACGCTGAACGCGATACTGCTCAATCCCGACCATGTGCGGAGCACCCGCGCCCCGGCGGACCGGCGGCATGGTGACGTCCTTGTAGTGCGCCAGCGGGAAGATCGTCCGCTCCCCCTGACGGCGATAGATCTTCAGTTGTGACTGCTCGAGGGTGAAAGAGTTCGACAGTAGGTTTGCCGTCTCGGACTTGCCGAGCACGAGGTAGCCGCCATCGCGCACGGAGAAGGCGAAGAGCTGGAGGGCGCGTTTCTGGAGTTCCGGCGCGAAATAGATGAGCACATTGCGGCAGAGTTGGAGGTCAATGCGTGGGAAAGGCGCGCGCTGCCCGAGGTCGTGCTGGCCAAAGAGAGTCAGGGCACGGAGCTGTTTTTTGACCTCGTATTCGCCGTCGAGGCGCGTGAAATGGCGCTCGACGAGATCATCCGGCAAGCCGGTGAGCGCCGACGCCGGATACACACCGCGCCGGGCAAAGGTGATCGCGTCGTTGTCGAGATCGGTGGCGAAAATGCGCACATGGAAATCCGCCAGTTTGTTGCCGAGCAGGTCCGCGATGAGGATCGCCAGCGAATATGCCTCCTCGCCCGTCGCGCAGCCCGCCGACCAGAGACGCAACTCGTTGTCGTTGGCGCGCGCCTCCGCGATCAGTTTGGGGATGATCTGATCCTGCAGATACGCGAAGAGATCCGCATCGCGGAAAAACTCGGTGACGTTTATCAGGAAGCTGCTGACGAGCCGCTGGTACTCATCCGGATTCTTGTCGAGGAAGCGGATATAGTCCGCCAGCCGCGCCGCGCCGGTCGCGAGCATTCGCCGTTGCAGCCGCCGCATAATCGTCGGCATCTTGTAGCCGTTGAAGTCTATGCCGCTGCGCTCGCGGAGTCGTTCGAGGAAGGAGTGGAGCGCCCCCTCTTCCGTCGGACGGATCGAAACCCGGTCGCCCGTCACGAGATCGTGGAGGATCGGGCCGATCTGCTCGATGTCCGCGATGATGTCCACCGTCGTCGGTGCGAGCGATCGCGGCATGCTGGGATAGGGGGCGGTCGCCGGGTTCTGGATGATGACGGTGCCGCCCGCCGCGTTCACATCCCACGCGCCCGCCGCGCCGTCAGAGCCACTGCCGGTGAGGATGACGGCGACCAACCGCTCACCGTACGCTTGCGCCGCGCTCGACAGCAGGAGGTCCACGGAGGGGCGGGGACCGGCCCCGTTGTCGGTGCGGAGGCGCACATGACCGTCGGTGATCGCCACCTGCCGGTTCGCGGGGACGACATAGATGACACCCGGTTCCATGCGCGTTTCATTTTCCACGCTGCGGACGGGCAATGTGCCGCGCCGCCCGAGAATTTCGCCGAGGTGGCTGGGTCGCGCCGGATCAATGTGCTGGGCGATGACGATTGGGGCAGCGAAGTCGGCGGGCAGCGTGCCGACCAGCGTCGAGAGCGCCTCGATCCCCCCCGCCGATGAGCCAACGACGACGAGTTGTACGAACGGTTGCGTATCCGCCATGATCCTACGCTTTCCGATGCATGAGCGCGTGCACTGATGTGGCGACACCGAACAGGAGTGACAGGTCAGTATACACGAATTTCCAGCGCCGAAAAAAACCTAACCCCCCGTCCCCCTTCCCGCGAGGAAGGGGGTGACTCATCGCCAGACCAGGGCCTTCTACCAAGCGCCCTGCCATCGCTAGAGGGCGCATGCTATGCGCCCCTACCCTCCCCCTTCCTCGCGGGAAGGGGGCTGGGGGGTTAGGTTCGTCCGTGGCACGATTCGTGTGACAGCCGATGAAAGCCGACGCAATGCAATACTGCAACGCGCGCAGGATCGTGCCAACACGATGCGACGATCGCATGAGAAAGGATCGCGATGCCAGGCCATGATATTGTCGTCATCGGCGCGTCCGCAGGCGGGGTGGAGGCGCTGCTGACCGTGGTGCGGGCGTTGCCGCACGATCTGCCGGCGGCAGTGTTTGTTGTGCTGCATGTGCCGCCGGACGGGGAAAGCATGTTGCCGCGTATCCTCTCGCACGCCGGGCCACTGCCCGCCGCCCACCCGCAGGACGGCGACCTGATCGAGCAGGGGCGCATCTATGTCGCCCCGCCGGACTATCATCTGCTTGTCGAGCGCGAGCGTATGCGGGTCGTGCGCGGCCCGCGCGAGAATCGCTCCCGGCCCGCCGTGGACCCGCTTTTCCGCTCGGCGGCGCGCGCGTACGGCCCGCGCGTGATCGGCGTCATCCTTTCCGGCATGCTGGATGACGGCACTGCCGGGTTGATCGCAATTCGGGAGCGCGGTGGGATCGGGGTTGTTCAGGACCCGAACGACGCGCTTTTTCCCGGTATGCCGACAAGCGCGATCAAGTACGCCGATCCGACCGATGTGCTGCCGGTTGCGGAGATTGGTTCCCTGCTCAACCGCCTGACGCGCGAGCCGGTTCGCACGACAAAGGGAAAAGAGGTGTCGGCAGCGATGGAGAACGAAACGGAAATCGCCGCACTCGACATGGACGCTGTGAGTGATTCCGACCAGCACGGTACACCGTCGGGCTTCGGTTGCCCGGAGTGCGGCGGCGCGCTCTGGGAGAGGGAGGAGGGGTCGCTGCTGCGGTATCGTTGCCGCGTCGGGCACGCTTTCACGGCAAGTAGTCTGATCGCCGAGCAATCGTCACAACTCGAAGCGGCACTCTGGGCGGCGTTGCGTGGCCTGGAGGAAAAGGCGGCGCTCGTACACCGGCTCGCGGATCGCGCGCGCGATGCGGAGCATCCGATGCTCGTGGCGCGCTACGCGGAGCAGGAGCACACTGCCCGACAGCACGCCGCCGTTCTCCGCGAGTTGATCCTGCGCGGCGATACCTCACCCAACGATACCCAGGCGGCGCAACCGCAAGCAGCGGCAGACGGGTGAACGTCCCCTCCCCCGTGCCGCCCAGAGGGCACCCGACCCCCGCTGCGGCGGGAGAGGGGGGCCGTTCCTACACCCGTGCCATTGCTCGGGCCGCTGGTGCGCGACCGAGCAAGTCGGCAATGGTCGCGAGCAAGGTCGTGATGTTGAAGGGTTTTTCGACCACCGCATCACCGCGCGCCGTGATCTCCAGCGCATGTGTGCGAAGCGTCACGATGTCCGCCGAGCAGATAACTACAGGGATGTGCGCGGTCGCGTCATGCGTGCAGAGTTCTTCGTAGATCATCCACCCCGTATTCTGTCGTTCCATCCAGAGATCCAGGAGGACGAGGTCGGGCTGCGCATGTGCGAGTGCGGCGTACGCACCAATGCCTTCCAAGAATGTAATCGTGCGATAGCCTTCCTCGCCGAACAGGTCGTCGAGTAGGTTCACGATGTGTGGATCGTCCTCCACGAGGGCGATAAGAGATCGTGTCATGATCGGCCCCCAGCAGTGTACGTACAATATTTGGCTGTGACGAATGACATTCGTCTAGCCGCAGTGTACCATTGGCGCGGTTTGCCTACTAGTACACATAGGCTCAAGTAAGTTTGCGTCTAGGCGACCAACGCCTTGCCCTGATACGTCCATCTGAACGGCTTGGCCATCGTCCGATTGTAGTACGCGATGAAGGCGAGCACC
>JBBSFO010000130.1:0-10011 GCA_038238655.1 Thermomicrobiales bacterium
CGCGATCCATCCGGTGAAACCTGGAACTCGCCAATGATGCGCAAGGCAAAAAGATCATCATTTGTGATCGTGCGACCGCCGGTTGTGTGCGTCATTCTGGACCTCCATCGAGTAGATAGTGGGCAGGGGACAGAAGGGAAAGTTGACGATAGAAGCATAGCGCACCGCATCACTGCCCACTGCCCACTATCCACTACCGAACAACGAAACGATGATAGACCATCGCGGCGGTCGCGCGCACGAGACGAGAAACCATGCCGTAACAGTATCGTCTTGGCAAGGTATGTTCATATTATGGCAAGATAGAGTACAATGCAGGCGAACGACGAACCGCTTGGATAAGCGCGGAAGCCGGGACCCGCGCCGGGGGCGTCGCGATGGAGAGGGATACCGAGTGGAGATGCGCCAACCTGACCCACGACAAGACCCCCGCGCGATGGATGCGCGGCAAGCGATGGACGCCCGTACCCGCGATGAAGAGCGGCGGCGGCGCGATGCAGTCACGATCAACAATCTCCAGCAGCAGATAGACGAACTCCGCGCGCTCGTCCGCGATCAGGTGGCACGGGTCGGTCGGAGCGATGAGATCGTCAAGAATGTCGAAGTGATCGCGTCGGACGTCCGCGCTGATCTCGACGATCACCGCCGCAGCCAGGTGCAGTACGCGCAGGCGCGGCAACTCGATGAGAACCGCATCCGCGCCGCGCTCGCCGACATGCACGGCGGTATTAGTGAGGCGCACGGCGCTATCCGCACCCTGCAAGCGCAGGCGGCCGAACTGATCGAGCAAACCCGCGCGCGCCGCGATACGACCGATGTTACGAATCGTCGTTTTGACGAACTGCAATCGCAGATCACCCGCACCTTCGCGCAGCAGGACCGGCTCATCGAGGTGATGAAGGGCCTACGGGAAAGCATCGAGGAAGTGCGCGTCGAGGCGGCGCAGGCCCGCCGGGATTATCAGCGGGTCGAGGACGCAATTCGCATCGTGGATAGCGAGGCGAAGCGGCGCATCATCGAGGTGGATCAGCGGATTGATGTCATCCCGCCGCGCGTGGAGGAATCGCTCAAACGCATCGCCGCCGTCGAAACCGCCTTCAAGAGTGTGGGTGAGGAATTCGGACGATTGCACAACAACATTGCGAGCCTCGGTGCGGTGGATGTGCGGCAGGAAGAAGTCTACCTCACCTTCAACGAGCAGGCGCTCGAACGGCACGATCTCGTCCTCGAGCGGCTCGAAGAAGTGCGGCAACAGGGCGATGCGATTGACCGCGATCTCCGCCACGCCGCCGAGGAGCGGGACACCTATCTCGCCAGTCGCGTGGACCTTGCGGACGATGCTCTGCGCGATGTCGCGCACCGGGTCAGCCTCGTCAATACGCGCGTGGACGAGGTCGGCCAGCGGATTGCGGATGTGCGCAAGGAACTGGCGCGCGCCTCGGAGCAGCAGGTCCGCGCGCGCTTCAAGCAGGTCCAGCAGGAACTTGAGGAAGTCGTCGAACTGAATCACCGGATCGTGACAAGCGATAACGGGATGGATGAACCGGCCCCGCAGCGCCCGCCTCTCCGCCCCCTCGATCAGCGCGACTACGCCACCGGACAGGATTAGACGAAACCGATTGAACCGCAGAGACGCAGAGAACGCAGAGGGCGCAAAGAAGAGAAAAAGCAGCGGGGTGAATATATTCCCCTTTTTCTCTCTGCGTTTCTCTGTATCCTCTGCGTCTCTGCGGTTCAATCAGTTTCTCTGTATTTTTGTGAAAGAGGTTTGGTGATGGCGACGATGGCACCGACGACAACGCTGATGCGGCGGATTATTCCCTGCCTCGATGTGACGGCGGGACGTGTCGTCAAGGGAACGAAGTTCGCGGCGCTGCGCGATCAGGGCGACCCCGTGGAACTGGCGGCGCGCTATGATGCAGCGGGCGCGGACGAACTGACTTTCTACGACATCACCGCCTCCAGTGATGGCCGCGAGACGATGATGGATGTCGTCCGGGCGACAGCGCGGCAGGTCTTCATCCCGCTCACCATCGGCGGCGGCGTTCGCACGACGGACGACATCGCGGGACTCTTACGAGCGGGCGCGGACAAAGTGTCGGTCAACTCCGCCGCTGTCGCCAACCCACAATTGATCGCGGACGGCGCGCGACGCTTCGGCGCGCAGTGCATCGTCCTTTCGATTGACGCGAAACGGCGCCCGGACGGCGCATTCTGGGAGGTCGTCACGCATGGTGGGCGGCGACACACCGGCATGGATGCGCTGGAATGGGCGAAACGCGGCGTCGCGCTCGGCGCGGGTGAAATCGTCCTGAACAGCATTGATGCGGACGGCACGCGCGACGGCTACGACCTTGCGATCACCGCGCAAGTCGCCGCCGCTGTGGATGTCCCGGTGATCGCCTCCGGCGGCGCGGGCACGCTCCAACACCTCGCGGAGGCCTTGACGACCGGCGGCGCACACGCCGTTCTCGCGGCGGGCATTTTCCACGACGCCGTCTTCACCATTGGGGAAGCGAAGGCGTACCTCGCCGCGCAGGGTCTGCCGATGCGCCCCGTAACGTCGGTCTGACGGTATGAACCGGTGGTGGCAGGACCCGGTCGAGGCGCGGCGCGGCGCGCGCTGGTCATTTCCGGTGATCTGCCTGCTTGGGGCATACGGCGCGGTTGGCCCGCTTGGCGGGTTGGTCAGTTTCCTGCTCATTATCATCATCTTCGCCGCCGCCTTTTTCGAGGCGCGTGGCTCGCTCTTTTTCCTCCAGTTCGCCCATCTGCGGCCACCGGGGAGCCATCGCGGCCCGGCGTGGTGGCCGTGGCTGGCAATGGTCGTCGGGAGCATCGCAGCGCTTGTCGGCGGCAGTTGGCTCGGCGGCATCGTCGGCGACCATCTCAACCGCGTTACTGGCCGGGCGATCACCGGCGCGGCGCTCGCGGCGGCGGGCGCGCTCTTCTTCGCCGGCCTCTTCACCCTGCTCGGCTACTGGATTGACAAGGAACTTGGCGATTGGGTGACGCGCCAGGGCGAAGAAGAGATGCCCGAGCAGTACCGCGACAAGAAGCAGAAACGCAAAGGCCGCTGATGATTGAGTGGCGGTCCGACTGGGCCGCCACTCATTTCGTATGTTATTCGCGGCGTGCGACTACGGGAAGATTTCTGTCGTGCAGTCGCCGCTCGGCAGGTGGATTTCATGGCCGCGCGCGGTGCCGAAGTCCACGTAGAAGTTCTCGTCGAGCGTCATCCCGCCGTTAGGGTCGCAATCAATCTTGAGCATCCACGACTCCATGTTCGGGTAGAACTGGTTGTCCCACGTCGAGTAGAGCGAGTTCGTCACGTACAACCGCCGCCCGTCCATGCTCAATTGCAGCATCTGCGGCCCGCCGTCGAGTTTGCGCTTCCCCGCAGCCGTCGCGCCGAGCAGGCCCCCCAGCCACAACTGCCCGGTCAGCTTCGGGTGTGCCGGGTCCGAGACGTCGTACTGGCGCAGATCGCCGTGCAGCCAGTCGGAGAAGTACAAGAAGCGATCATCCATCGAAAGGACGAGGTCGGTGATCAGGCCCGGCACCGGGAACGGCCACCCCGCCAGCTCTTTCGGTTCGACCTGAATCACCTTCTCCACGTCCCATTGGTCACCCTTGCGGTACCAGCGGAAGATCGCGCTGGAAAGCGCCGCGCCGACGAATCCCGTCTCCGCGTCGGGATTGTGCAGCCAGCGCACTTCGAGGGGAATCAACCCCTCCGCGCCGAGGTCAATTGTCTGCGTGACGCGCTTCTCGGCGAGGTCCCAGAAATGGATGCTGTGACCGTATTTTCCGTCCGTCACATCCTGGAGATTGAAGCCGTCCTTGAAGGTGTTCGGCGCGGCCCACTCGCTGGAGACCATCGCGTTCTTGCGTGGCTGGTACCAGAAATCGTAGTTGAACTGCGCGCCGTTCAGGTCGTTCTCCCAACGACCGAGGATGTCAAAGTTGTGGGCATCGAGAACCGCGAAACCACCGGGCGCGTCGCCGTTCGTGTCGCCGAGCATGCTGACGGTGATGATCTCGCCCGGCATGCAATGCACCGTGTGCGGCGCGGAAAGCCCGGTCTTCCGCTTGAGTTCCTCCCCGGTGATCACCTTGACAATCTCCGGCTTGCGCGCATCCGTCGCGACATCCACGATGTGGAGATTGCTCGACCGGAAGCCGGGGACGATCAGGTGCTCGCGTTTGATGTCGGAATGGCAGGCGCTGCTGCACGCCTGCCAGCCGTAGTGGTGCAACTCGTCACCGATGCCCGGCATCGGCGTGCGATGCGTGATCTGGCTGTAGGTGTCGGACGCGGGGTTGAGATCAACAACGGCGAGATAGTCCGGCTCGTCCACACCCGTGCCGGTGTGGAGCGCGGCGACATACGCAAACTCCTCGGGTGGTGACGCCATCGCCTCTGCCGGCGAGGCAAAACCGACTTGCGTGTCGTTCCCATGCATGTGGTGCTCGTGGTGTGTTTCTACCATCACTTTCCTCCATCACTTTGAGCGCACGTCCGATGTGAACAATCGGGCGAGGCGCAATACAGCCTCAAGCACTATTGTTGATGTAATGACGTTGAATAGTCAATAAGGGGTCGGGGTTAAGCTCCCCGACGACGATGCGCTTTTGACACGCCCGTACCCCTCGCGCATACTGCGGCAGGCGCGAATGGCGAGGGCGGGAGGCAGCAGACGGTGGGCGTGGTACGAGTGATTGTCGGCATTCCGCTCCTTTTGCTGCTCGTTGGTTGCCCCGGTTGGCTCACGTTTCGCTTGCTGTTGATCTGCCCACCCCCCCAAGCCCCCTCCCGGAGCGGGAGGGGGGAGAAAAGCCGAGTTACCTCGCGTCGTTTCCCCTCCCCGGGGGGGAAGGGGTTAGGGGTTAGGGCCATTCTCCCCGCCCGCACGATCACCGATCTCATCCCGCTCGAATGCGCCTATGTCGCGCTCGCGCTCGGTATCGTCGTCGTGGGGCCGGTCGCGCTCGTGCTGGCGATGTTCGGGATCTATGCGCTCTGGCTGCTGGCGCTGATCGTTGCCCTCGGCTCGGTGGCGCTGCTGCTCATCACGCGGCGGAAGGCATTGCCGATGATCGCGTGGCAGTGGGATCGAGGCGCGTGGCTCTGCCTCGGGTTGCTCGTGATCGGGGCGGCGCTCTTCCTCCGGCCCGGCGAAACACTGATCGGCGGCGAGGACACCGGCATCTACTACAACGGTGGCGTCGCGATGGCCAAACAAGGGGGCATCATCCTCCACGACCCGGTGCTCGCGGACATTGACGGCGACCGGGCGACGGTTCGCCACCTGCTCATCAATACCGATACGAATCGCTACCCCTTGCAGGGCGACAAGCGGTTCACCGCCTTCTTCACTACCGACACGAGCGGTGCGATTGTGCCGCAGTTCCTTCACCTCTGGCCCGCCTGGCTGGCGATCTTTTTCGGATTCTTCGGCACGCTTGGCCCCGCGTATGCGCCCGCTATCTTCGGGCTGTTCGGGCTGCTCGGCCTCGTGTTGCTGGCGCGGCGGCTCTTCGGTTGGCCCGTCGCGCTGATCGCCGGGCTGTTCCTCGCGCTGAACGGCATCGAGGTCTGGTTCGTCCGGCAAACGTACACCGAGGCGTATCAGCAGTTCGCGCTGATGGCCGCGCTCTTCGGGCTGATCCTCCTGGAAGAACGGCGCGATCCGTCGGTGATGCGACTCGGCGCGGTCGTGGCGGCGCTCGCGCTCGGCAATGCCGCGCTGACGCACGAAGAAACGATCTTCCTGCTGCTGATCGTCGTCGCCTATGCAGTCGCGCTGACCCTGCTGCGCGCGTGGCGGCGGGCGCACTCCTGGTTTTTCTCGCTGCTTGGCGGAATGCTCGCGCTCGCCGTCGTGCAGGCGGGTATCTTCGCGCTCGGCTACACCGAGGGGCTGTGGCACCATGTCTATCGCAATATTTGGCATCAGCACACGCCGCTCGCCGCCGCCGGTGTGATTGGGCTGATCGTGCTGATCCTCTCTGACCGGCTACGCGCCCGCTGGTTGCCGTTGGTGACGCATCCGCGCGCCGGTCGCTGGACCCGCTATGCGCTCGCGGCGGGGACGGCGCTCTACGCGATTTACGGCTACGTCCTGCGGCCACACATTCTCACCGGGCATGTCGGCACGCTCGCGTCCTACATCGGCGCGCCGACACCGCCGGGCCACGACGCGAACCTCGTCCGACTCGGCTGGTACTGGTCGCCGCTCGGTATCCTGCTGATCGCGATAGGCGCGACGCTCCTGATCGGACGTCATCTGAACCGTCTGACGGGTGGCCTGCTCGCCTTCGCGCTCCTCCATACCGTCATCTTTGTCAACGAAACGTACACGACCGACAACTATATCTACGCCCTGCGCCATTACGTCCCCGTCGTCATGCCCGTTTTCGCGCTCTTTGCGGCGTATGCGGTGTGGAATGTACCTAACCCCCGGCCCCTTCCCGCGAGGAAGGGGAGGGGAGCCTCCGAAACACCGAGGTGCAATGAGGAACGCCATGGCGCTTCGGCTGAGTCACCCCTTCCTCGCGGGAAGGGGCCGGGGGTTAGGCTCCCCCTCACTCGTGCCCTCGGTCTCGCTGCAGCCGCGCTGCTCGTCCTTTTTTTCGTTGCGACGCGCGCCGGGACATGGACGGTGCAGCGGTACAGTGGGACGGAGGCACAACTGCGGCAGATCGCCGCGCAGTTCCCGGAAAACAGTGTGCTGCTCTTCAGCGGCGACCGTGACCAACCGCACCTGCTCGCGACGCCCTTGCAGTTCATCTACGGGCGCACTGCGTTCGTCGTCAGCACGAACAACCCGCGTGGCGACCTGCTCGAAGCGTGGCTGAACCGCGAAAGCGCGACGCATCCCGTCTACATCCTGATGGGCAATGATGGCGGCAAGTTGTTCTTCCCGCATACCCGGCTCGTGCCGGAACCACGCTTCGGCCCGGCCTTCACGGTCACGCTGCACGACTTCGAATCGCTGCAACTCCAGAAGCCGCACAACCCGCAGGCGAACGACCTGCGCTACACCGTCTACCGCTATGAACCGGCGCACGCTGATCCGCCGCTCGGTGTGGCGCCACTGACGATCACGATGGGGCAGGCGGACGAGCAGTACGATGTCGCGGGCTTCTACGGCATCGAGCACGATCGCGATGACCCGACGCCCTACCGCTGGACCGGGCCAACCGCCCTGCTCCGCGTGCCATGGACAGCCTCGCTCGCCCAGAATGGCGGCACGATCAGACTCCGCCTCGCAGGGGGTACGCGCCCTGCCGCACTCGGTATCCCCGCGCACGCCTGGATCGCACTCGATCCCGGCCTGAACGAGTACCACCCCACGCTCGCCGACTTCGACCTGACACCGGGGTTCGCGGACTACACGATAACGATCCCGCCCGGCGCCCTGCCCGTCTCGGACGACGGCACCGCCTTGCTACGGATCGCGAGTTGCGTTGATCTGGCAAAGAAAGGCAAAGACCTCACGCAGTGCAACGTCTGGTCGCCGCAGGACTATGCCCCGCCGGACGCCCCGATCTACGATCCCCGCACCCTCGGTGTGCAGGTGCAGTCTGTCACCATTGCGCCGCGTTGACTCCCACGCTGCTCCGTTCCCGCACCTGCGATCCGCTCGTCGAATGCTAGTCACGCTGCATCCTCGGCACGCGATTATTTCACGAAGACGACGGACGCAATGATCAGGTCAATCTCCGCGCGGCGGGTGGGGACGATCGTGCTGGAGAAGAAAAACTGCTTGCCCCCGTGATTGACCGTCCATGCCTGTCCCACGATAATCGTCCCGGGGTTGTTGTTCGCGACATAACTGAAGCTGAGCGACCGGCCCTGCTCGCTTCCGATCCGCACGTCGGTGACGCTGGCGTCCGTGAAGGTGCCCTGTGTACTCTTCGCATGATTGTCCCGCACGATCTGAATCTCATCCGCGAGTGTGCCCTGTTGCGGATTGTAGATATTCAGATACAGGAAGACGTCGTCCGGACCCACCAATTCGAGGACGTTCGTTGGATCGGTCGTGTCTGTCGTCACTGACCACCCCAGCGGATACTGCAACTTGATCTGGCCGGTCGGATCGGCCCAGATCGCGGTGAAGGAGACCGAGCCGATAATCGCGTCTACTTCCGTACCATGCGTACCGATGACCTGCGCATCGAAGAAGAACTCTCGACCGGCGTGGTTGACCGCCCACGTTCTGTTGGCAAAGGGGGGCCGGGTCGGGCTGTCTTTGCGGACATACGTGGACGACATCGTCTTGGCAGGCTCTCCCCCCACCGTGGCGTCTGATACGGGGCCATCCGTGTAGGTGAAAGTCGCGTGCTTCGCGTGATTATCGCGGACAAACTGGAGTTCCTGCGTAATTGACCCTTGCAGGGGGTCGTACACGTTCACGAGAAAGAAAAGTCCGTCCTGCGTCTTCAAGACGAGCACACTCGTTTTCTCGGACGAGTCCACCGAGGCGGTCCAACCGGCGGGATACTGCAGCGTCACCAGACCTTTCGGGTCCGTCCACTTGGTAGTCGGCCCCGGAAAGGGGGCGGCGGTCCCGGGCGGTGGTGCGGTCGGTCGGTTCGTAGCGGTTGGGATCGGACTTGATGTCGCGGTCGGAACCGTCGTGGCCGTCGGTCGCGGCGTCGGGGCGAGGGTCGGCGATAGAGTTGCGCTCACAACGGGCGTGGTAATCGCTGTTGTGGGGGTCATCGCGGGCGTTGTTGCCCCGCCCGCAACTGCCGTCACGGATACATTCGTGGGCGGCGTCGCAGTCGCGGTCGCCGGATTACCGCCGCGCATCGCGAAGAGGATGATGCCACCGACCAGAGCGACTGCCAGCACTCCTCCACCGAACGCGAAGAGCGACCCGTGATGACCCCGACGGGACGGACGAATCGGTGGGCTGCCGCCGAACACGGGCGGCTGTCTCCCCGCACCGCTCGCCGGAGTTCGCTGGTCGGCTATTGGTGGCGTGACCGCGCCATAGACAGGCGTTTGCCTCGAAGCCGACTGTGTCCCCCCGTACGATATCTGTGTGGTGGGCGCCGCTGGCGTCGTGTGGCTGATCTGCGTCCGTGATGCATCGGGTGACTGATACGAGTCGGAAACGGGCGGCACAGACGCGGGCGCCACAGAGAGCTGCTGCAAGTCGGCGGTGACGTCTGCGGCGCTCTGATAGCGCGCCGCGAGGTCCGGCGCCAGCAATCTATTGACAATCGCCACTAACTGCATCGAGAGGTCCGGCCGCGCCACACCGAGCGGCTGCCGGTTGCGCCCATACGGCGCACCCACCAACATCTCGTAGAGCACCAACCCGAGACTGTACAAGTCGCTCCTGCCGTCCAGGTAGCCGTGGCCGCTCCCCTGCTCGGGGCTCATGTAGAGCGGTGTCCCTGGGTGTGCGCCGATCGCATGGGTCCGCTGGCTCTCATGCGCGGCTTGCGCGATGCCGAAATCGGTCAGTTTCGTCATCCCCCGCCGCGTGAGCATGATATTCGCCGGCTTCAGGTCCCGATGCACGATATCCTGCTCGTGGATGACGTGCAGCGCACGTGCCACATCGAGCGCGATTGCGACTGCGCGTTCGACCGGCAACGTACCGATTTGCGCGAGCAGGTCGCGCAGATCGAACCCATCTACGTACTCCATCACCAGGTAGTGATCCCCGTTGCTCTCGACATGCAGATCGTAGACGGTAACGACGTTCGTGTGCTGGATCGTACTCGCGACACGCGCTTCCCGTTGGAAGCGATCGAGATAGCGTTCATACGTTGCGCTGTCCGTCTTGTTGCGCGCGGCGAGCAGTTCTTTGATCGCGACATTGCGCCGCAGGCGGGTATCGAAGGCGAGGTAGACGCGCCCGAACGCGCCTTCACCGATCACACGCTCGATACGCAGCCGCCCGCCGACGATGGCGCTCGGAAGAATCGTCGCGTCATCGCCGCTTGGGTTCCCTCCCGCAGCACCGGAGTAGAGATTCGGATCCCGGA
>JBBSFO010000131.1:0-9888 GCA_038238655.1 Thermomicrobiales bacterium
CCATAAAGTAATTGACCGTGTAATAGACGAGCATCGAGGTTTGCGCGCCCAGGAGCGAGGCGTCAATGAACTCGCCGCCGCCGCCGCTCGCCTTGCGGTAGAGCGCGGCGACGGTCGCGTACGCTGCGAACATCCCGGCGGTCATGTCAGCGATCGGGATACCGACACGCGTCGGCGGGCCGTCCTCCTGCCCGGTCAGGCTCATGATGCCGCTCATCCCTTGCAGGATCAGGTCATATGCAGTCCAGTTCCGGCCCGGCCCCGTCTGCCCGAACCCGGAGATCGAGCAATAAACGATCTCCGGTCGCCGCGCCGCCACCGCCTCGTACGCAAATCCGAGACGACCAATCGTGCCGGGGCTGAAGTTCTCGACCAGGACATCCGCCGTCTCGATCATCTGCCACAGCGCTGCTTTGCCCGCCTCGTGCTTCAAGTCGAGAGCGATGGAGCGCTTGTTGCGGTTGACGCTCAGGTAGTAATTCGCTTCGCCTTCGGAAAACGGTGGTCCCCACGCGCGGGTGTCATCCCCCTTGCCGGGTTGCTCGACCTTGATCACTTCCGCACCCATGTCTGCCAGCATCATTGTGCAATACGGCCCGGTCATCACGCGCGTCAGATCCACCACCCGCACGCCAGCCAGCGGCAACTTCGCTTCCAACCCCATCCTCCCCTCGCGATCGAAATCGAAAACGATTCAACCACAGAGGCGCAGAGGATGCAGAGAACGCAGAGAAACACAGATGTATATGGATTCGATTTCTCTCTTCTTCTCATTCTCTGCGTTCTCTGCGTCCTCTGTGGTTCTCCCTGGTTCCGTTCTACCGGTGCCGATACAGCGCGTATGTGAAGCCGTTGTCAATCGCCGCTTGCACGTCCGTATCGGGCGTTAGAATCAGCACGAGGTTCGGGGAAACGACCGATGCCGTCATCTGCACGAGCGCGACACGGGTGTACTGCGCATCGAATCCCGGTAAATCCAGCCCACGCCCCGGCCGACCACCACTCGTGACTTTACTCATCCCAACCGCGATATACGTCGGATGCTGCGCGAGGATGTACGCGGGATCCGTCTTCTCGTGTCCCGGCAATCCGTCGCCGGTCGCCTTGACGGTATGCGCGATGTGGTAGTCGCTCAATCCGAGCATGTCGAGCGTTGACAAGCGAGAGATATACGGGACGACACCCGCCGCATCAATAGCCAGCGTGGCATCCGGCGGCGCGGTCTCCTTCAGATACTCCCCCAAGGCGGTCAGTCCCGTCACGACCCGCATATGCGTACTCGCGACGCGCTGCCGCAGGAAGGTGTTGGGCGGCAGCAGCGGTACGAAAAGCCAGAAGGCGAGTAGGGCAACGGAAAATGCGGCCAGCGGCGAGCCACCCTCGCTCCAGCGCGATCCCGCGACGGTGAGGCCGAAACGCTGCCAGACAACACGGAGCAATGACCGTATCCCCGCGACCGCGAGGACGATCAGAAAGGGAAAGATGTGAAAGAGAAAGCGCGGCCCGATGAAGTCTCCGCCGATCAGGATGATGTACGCGGTGAATGTCGCGCTGAGGAGCGCGATATAGCGCGCTGCGCGGCTCCAAATGACGGTGGAGGGGAGGAGCACGAGCGACGCGGCCAAGACAACGATGAACACGGGATGGAGTTGCGGCGCGCTGTGCGCCACGTAGTCAATTCCGCGCCGGACTTGCTGCGCCGTTGAGCCAACCTTGTCATAGAAGGTATTCGGCAATGGTGAGCCGTAGTACGACAGCCGCCACGCTTCGTGCGCCCCGGCAATCACCACGAAAGGCAACGTGAATCCGCCAAGATCGCGCAGCCGGACGGCGGGCGCCCCATCGCCCGGATGCAGCCGTTCGAATCGTCGCGCGAGCGCGGGGGCAAGCCAGGTCTGCCAGACGAGCCACGCGAGCGTCACCGCCCACAGGCCCGCCCCTTCCGGTCGCGTCAGATAGGCACAGGCAAAGAGCAGACCCGCCCAGGGCCATTTCTGACGCAAGACGAGGCATGCGGCCACCGTGATGAGCAGCGCGAACAAGTGTGTCTCCAAGCCAATCGCCGCGTAATAGGCGAACCAGCCGCACCCCGCCATCACCAGGCTCGGTGTCGCTCGTAGCAGCCCCGATGCATCGGGCAGCATCAGGGTCGTCAGCCAGTAGGTCGCGATGACCACGCCCATTCCCGCGCCGAGCGAGACGATCTTCGCCATCGTGAGCAGGGGCAAGCCGATCTTCGCGCACCCCGCGAGGAAGACGGTGAGGAGGAAGTTCGTATACCCCTCCACCGGCTGTTCACCGGGATTGAAACGCAAACCTGCGCCGCCTGCAAGATTTTGCGCATAACGGAGCGTGATATGCGTATCGTCGTACAGCCGGCCGAACATCCGGTGCGAGGCATAGAGTGCATAGCCGAGCGCCAGCAGGACGGCAACCCCCAGGAGCCAGCGCCCGTCGAGACGGGCAAGCACGCGCACCCACGGCCGATCCGTCAATCGTCGCCGCCATACCGCTACACCGGCAACGAGCGCGACCACGGTGAAGCCGATCACCGCGTAGGCCTGCCTGCCCGGATCGTCCGCGCGGTCAAGCGTGAGGAAAAGCGCGGCAAGCAGGGTCGGCCCGATTGTCGTGGCAAGCAGTGGGAGAACCGGCAGTATGACCGAGAGGGCGAAGAGCGTCAGCGCCGCCGCCATCGCGAGGACGAGCAACAGCGCGAGCACCGGCGGCACAACCGGCCCGAATCGCAACGGGTTGGTAAACACGACGACGCGCTCGATCGCGACGCCGAGAGCGCGATTCTCCTTCGGCGACATCGCCGTGTCGGACGGCACAACGGTCAGGTCCGGCGTATCAATCGGGTTCGCGTTCGCGCCGTTCGCGGGCAACCGCACCGGATAGGTGACGAAATCACCCGTACTCTGGATATGCGCGAGTGTGCCCGCTTCGCCGAGCAGCCCGAGCGTCACACCCGGCGGCGCGCTACCGGGCCTGTTTCCAGACAGAACGATGTCGGCCTCGCCGGGAAAAACGCCCTGGGGAAGCCGGATCAGCGCGTGCGCTTCCGTCCACCGGTAGGTGAAGGCGCCTTTCCCCTCGGCGTCGTAGAAGCCCCGCACCTGTTGTGCGTCCTGGGGCGCGCCAACATACACGGTATGTCGGTACGGCACTTGAAAAAGCATGAGCGCCGATAGAAGTGCGAGCAGGCAGATCGCGATGAAGGTGAGCGTTTTCGCGCGGAGTGAGTTCGGCGACCAGCGGAGCGCTGTCGTCAAGCGCTCCGCCGTCGGCTGCCGTTCAATGGTCGTTGTCGTCATGATCGGGTACTCACCATCCGTCCTTCCTATCTCGCTCAACCTGAGCCGCATTGTAGCATGTCATCGGAGAATCCCTCCCCGACGCGGCAAGGGGAGTCGGAAAGAACCCCCTCCCGTTCCGAGAGATGGCAGGGGGTGGGTAGACCAGCATCGGCGTTCCGCTCGTGCGATGGATACCGGCGCGCGTGCTATCATTGCGTCCACGCTGGACGCCTGAACGCTGTCATCTCTCGGATGGGGAGCGATGCGCCGAGGAGTATCCATGACAATGACCACTCAGACCGGCGCAGCCGCGCTGATTGACGCGCTCGCGGCACATGGCGTCACGCATCTCTTCGGCATCCCTGGCGTGCATACGCTTCTGCCGTACGACCTGCTGCACGATCATCCAATCATCCGCCCGGTGGTGACGCGGCATGAAGGCGCTGCGGGTTTCGCGGCAGATGGGTACGCGCGCGCGACAGGCAAACCGGGCGTTTGCCTCGTCGTCCCTGGCCCCGGCACGACAAATCTCGCCACCGCCGCGCTCGTCGCGAAGAGCGACAGTGTGCCGCTCGTCCTGATTACCGCCGCCGTGCCGGACGCGCTCGACGGCCGGTTTGCGATCCACGAACTTGACATCAACGCCTTCATGCGCCCCGTCGTCAAGGCGCAGATTGGCATCACGATGGGCACACCGGCGGAAATCGTCGCGGCGGTCGCGGACGCCTTCGCGCTTGCGCTGGCCGAACCGCCCGGCCCGGTTCATCTGCATATTCCGTACGACTTCTTTGGCCGGAGCGGCGACACTGCGGCAATGAGTCGCCCAAGCGTGCCGGAGAGACAAGCAGCGAAACCAACGCCCCTCGCGGACAACACCGCATTGGAGCGCGCGCTGACGATGCTTCGCGCTGCTGATGCACCCCTGATCTACGCGGGGCATGGCGTCGTGCGGGGCGGAGCGGGTTCTGCGCTTATCGCCCTCGCGGAGGCGCTGGGCGCACCCGTCATCACCTCGAACAAGGCGCGCGGGGTCATCCCGGAAGATCATCCGCTCGCCGTCGGCGTGCCGAGTATGGCGGGTGTCGCCGCGATTGCCCGCGACGCAGATGTCTGCCTCGCCCTCGGCACGCACTTCAACGAATACACGACGCTGACATGGAAAACGCCGCTGCCGGTGAACCTGATCCGCGTGGACCGCGACCACGCCGCGCTTGCGATGAACTATCCCGCAGCGCTCGCGATCAACGGCGATGTCGGACAGGTTCTTGATTGGTTACTGGAACGCGTACCCGCGCAACGCGCGCCGTCTCCGTTGGTTGCGGCAGCGGCGGCACTACGGGAACACCGACGCAGTGCGCTCGCCGCATTCATGGCGGACAACCAGGACCCCGCACCGCCGTTCCATCCGCGCTACGTCGCGCGATTGCTGCGCGAGGCATTCCCCGCCAACAGCATCGCCACATCGGACGGTTCCGCGACGGAGTCGTGGCTCTACGAACCGGGTTTCGTCGTCACGCGCCCCGGTTCGGTCTTCGTACCGGAAGTGCAGCAAACGATGGGTTACGCGGTCGGAGCCGCGCTCGGCGCCGCGCTCGGCGTGCCGGAGCGGGCGGTAGTTGCGGTCGTCGGCGACGGCAGCCTGATGATGACGCTCGGTGAACTGGCGACGATTGCCGCGATACAAGCGCCCGTCACGGTCGCGGTCTTCAATGACGGCCAGTACAATGCTCTGCGCGTGCGGCAGGAGGCGATCTTCGACCGGCGGTTCGTCGGCACCGACCTCGGCGCGCTCGATTACGCGCAGGTGGCGCGCGGCCTCGGCATGCGAGGCGAGAAGATCACGTCGGCGGCACAGTTGCGCGCATGCCTCAGCACTGCAGCGACCCGTCGCGAGCCCCTTTTGCTCGACATTCCCATCACCCCCGAACCACTTTCCGAACGCTATACCGCCGTCATCGAGGCAGGCGGCTAACGGATACGTACAAGATACGCAGGAAGGGGCATTGCTGAACCACCAAGACGCCAGAACGCTAAGAGAGATTGAGCACAGAGATCACAGAGACCACAGAGGACACAGAGAAGAGAACCCAATAGTCGTTTCCTCTGTGATCTCTGTGCTCGACCTTTTCCCCGCTTGGCGTTCTTGCGGGCACCCTCTGGGCAGTATGAGCGGTTCAGAATGGTATCCTCAATCAGCGGACGAGATTTGGAGGCATCACTATGACTGAACGATTGCTGACGATCCAAGAGCGTGCGGATGCGCCGGGTGAGTCCGGCCCAACGAAACGGCTGGCGGAATTCGCCGCGACAACGACGTATGGCGATCTACCTGCACCAGTGATTGAGCAGGCGAAACAGGCGATCCTCGATTGGTTCGGCTCGATGCTCGCAGGCGCGCTCGAACCACCGGCACGGATCGCGCGCGACGTGGCGGCGCTGCTCGGCACATCCGATGATGCGACGCTCTTCCCGCATAGTCGCTCGTCCGCCGCCGGGGCCGTATTCGGCAATGGCGTCGCGTCGCACATTCTGGAATTCGATGATGTCCACAAGGGTTCGACGATGCACGCCGCCGCGCCGATCCTGCCCGCCGCGTTTGCGGTCGCCGAACGCGCGCACGCCGATGGTCGCGCGGTCCTTCGCGCAACGGTGCTCGGCTACGAGGCGGGGTTGCGCGTCGGCGAGGCAGTAAACCCGAGCCATTACGCATTCTGGCACCCGACCGGCACCGCCGCCACCTTCGGCGCGGCGGTCGCGGCGGGCACGCTCCTTAGTCTGGACGCGACGCAGATGCGCGACGCACTCGGCAGCGCGGGCACGCAGGCGGCGGGATTGTGGGAATTCAACGCGGATGGCGCGATGAGCAAGCATCTCCACCCGGGGAAAGCGGCGATGAACGGCGTGCTCGCCGCCGACCTCGCGCAGCGCGGCTTCACCGCCGCGACGCGCATCCTCGAAGGCGAGCGCGGCTTTTTCCGCGCGACCAGCGCCGACTACGACGCAAGCCGGATCACGACCGGGCTGGGCGAGCGATGGAAAATCAGCGAGAACTGCTACAAACTCCATTCGTGCTGCGGCCACACCCACACGGCGATTGACGCCGCGCAAGACCTCCGCGCGGCGCAAGGATGGCAGGGCGAGGATGCGGCGCGGGAGATTGCGACCATCGAGATCGCCCTCTATGGGCCAGGCTACGAGGTCGTCCGCCGCCGCATCCCGCACACGCCCTATCAGGCGAAGTTCAGTGTTGCCTACTGCGTTGCCGCCGCGCTCGTGGAGGGCGTCGTCGGTTTGGCGCAGTTCGATCCCACCCGCTTCAACGCCGATGGCGTGATCGATCCGGTCATCGCGGCCCTGCTCGACCGGACGACGGTACGCGTTGATCCAGCACTGACGGCACGCTACCCAAAGCAGTGGCCCGCCCGCGTGACATTCCGCCTCGCGAACGGCGAAGTGGTTGAAGGCAGCGCCGACTATCCGCGCGGCAACCCCGAAAATCCCGTCCCCTTCGCGACGCTGGAAGCGAAGTTCCGTGGCCTCGTCGAGCCGCGCTACGACACCGCCCTCGCGGATCGCGTGATCGCCTCCATCCGTAATCTCGACACCTGCCTGGATGTCGCGACGATGATGCGCGAAATTCAGGCTATGATCCACATCCGGGATGGAGACTAACTTGCGTTCGTTGTAGTCTTTGAACTGGGCAGGGGAACTGCCCCGTTGCTCTTTTGCACTCCGGCGTTTGTTGTCAATCCAGAGTCTACTCCACGTCATGACGAGGTGTGGTCCGCAGGGCGAGGCGCGTTGCCCCGCCCTGCTGCCCCGTGTCAGGCCGAGAAGTTGACGACGGTCTCGCCCTCGGTCACCTCCGGCGGGCTCCCCGCCGCCGCGCTGACCCGCTCGCGGATGAACTCCGCCGCCCGGCGGGTGGACTCCGTCGTGCCCGCCTGGTCCTGACAAGCCGTGACGGTCATGCCCCCCGCGCCGGTGCGCACCGCGTAGTACGCGACGAAGCCCGGCACGCCGCTGATGAGCGCCTGAACGTCCGCTTGAAGCTCGACGACGGCGTCGATGACGGTGGGACCAGAGTAGTGCCGCACGACAACATACATGGCTGCCTCCCTTGCCTTGCCGACCAGTGAACCCGTGGATCCGGTGAGCGGAACATCCGCGCCGGAGCGGGGGCACAGCGACCATGCCGCCCTACTGACAGACTGCCGCTTCGCCGGTATGCGTTCTATTATTACCTATCATATCTGTTACTACCAGAATGAGACAGAGGATAGTTTACACCTATCTGTTACACCACTGACCGAGCCCGTCGCCCTCTCACGAGAAGAGGCCTTCTTATGGTTGTCCAACTGGGGTGTACCTCAGCGTGACGAGAACGTCCGAGCCGTTGCTAACTCGCGATACTCCCCATTCCTCGCGACCTCCCTCCCTGCGGCATCACCGGCGCACCATCCGCGAAAACCGCCCGCGCCCGCGTTCATTCCGTACACGCTCCGATCGACCGGGCGCACCGGTTGCCTGGGCACTGCGGGGACCGCGTGCGCGGACAATCCACAGCGAATGGACGACGCGACGGGTTTCCTCTCCTCCACCCCATGCTCCGTGGTGACGGCCTCCGGCGTCACCACTTTTCTTGTCTGGGGTCGCCTGAGCACTCCGCCCGTTGAACCTCGCGGTCGCCTGCGCATTCGTCCCGTTGTATCTCGGCTATAATCGGCGTGTCGGTGCATCCACACATGCGAGAACGAGGGGCGCATGCACGCACACGCACCACCGCCAGCAATCCTTGTCGGGAGGGAGCGCGAGCAGGCCCTCCTCGCGGAGAGACTCGATGCCGCCCTCGCGGGGCAGGGCAGCCTGGTCCTCATCGGCGGCGAGGCGGGGATCGGCAAGACCGCCCTCGCCGAGGCGCTCTGCCGCGAGGCGACGGAGCGGGGCGCGCTCGTGCTGGTCGGCAAATGCTACGACCTGACCGAGACGCCCCCCTACGGCCCGTGGCTTGAGGGCTTCGGGCGGTATCAGCGAGAAGATGGCATGCCGCCACTCCCCGCCGCGTTCGCGCGGCGGGGGGCAGTCGAGCGGGTGGAGAGCCAAACCGCGCTCTTCCAGCAGGTGCTCGACTTCTTCGCCGCCCTCACCATGCGGCATCCCACCGTGCTGCTGATCGAGGACATGCACTGGATGGACGCGGCGTCGCTCGACCTCCTGCGCGCGCTCGCCCGCGCGGTCGCGGAGATACCGCTGCTGATCGTCGCGGCCTATCGCGCGGAGGAAGTGACGCGCGAACACCCCCTCTACCGGCTGCGGCCCGTGCTCGTGCGCGAGGCGCGCGCCGATCGCCTCGATCTCGCGCGACTGGGCGATGACGCCGTGGCGGCGCTCGTCGTCGCGCGGCATCCCCTCGTGGAGTGCGACGCCGCGCGCCTCGTCGCCTATCTGCAGGCGCGCGCAGAGGGCAATCCGTTCTATCTCGGCGAATTGCTCCGGTCGCTCGAAGCCGAGCGCGTCCTGCGTCGGGGGGCGGAGGGGTGGACCGTCGGCGATCTGACCCGGACGCGGATCCCCGCCCTCCTCCGGCAGGTCATCGATCGCCGAATCGCACGGTTGGGGGATGCGACGCAACGGCTGCTCGTCATCGCCGCCGTGATCGGGCAGGACATCCCCTTCGACCTCTGGGCCGCCGTCAGCGGGAGCGATGAGCCGACGCTGCTCGCGACGATTGAGCCCGCCGTGGCGGTGTCGCTCCTCGATGAGACACCGGATGGGACAGGCGCACGCTTCCCGCACGCACTGGTACGCGAGGTGGTATATGCCGGTATCCGACCCGCCCGCCGACGCGCGCTGCATCATGAGGTCGCGGACGCGCTGATCGCGCACCGTGGCGAACCCGACCCGGACGCCGTCGCGTACCATCTCCAATGCGCGGGCGACGACCGCGCGATGACCTGGCTGCTCCGAGCGGGGAAGCGCGCGCAAGCGGCGTATGCGTCGCTGACGGCGGTGGCCCGGTACGAGGCGGTGTTGGCGTTGATGGAGCGGGCGGGGATGGATGCCGGGGAGCGCGGCTGGCTCGCGCTGCGCTGCGCGCTCCTGCTGCCGTACGCCGATGTTGGGAAGGCGCGCGCATATATTGATGCGGCGCATCTCCTTGCCGTGTCAACGGGTGACCGGACGCTCGCCGCGTTCGCCCGCTTCCAACGCGGTCAATACGCGTCGCATGCGGGAGATGTCGCCTACGGTGTGCCCGAGATGGAGGCGGGCATCGGCGCGATCGCGGCGCTCTCCGACGCGGAGCGGGCGGACTTCGCGGCGCTCGGCATGGAGAACGAATCGCTCGACAAGCGCGCGGTGGTGGCGCTGTGGCGCGTGCATGTCGGGCGATACCGCGAGGCGTATGAGCTGGGCGAGCAACTCGCGGCGGAGGCGTGGCACGACGAGTGGGGGGCCCATGGGCTCGCGTTCGCATACGCCTTTCTCGGCATGCCCGATGCGGCCGCAACCTTGCATGCCTACGCCCACGACCTCTGCCTGCAACGGGGCAACATCGCCCTCGCGTCTATCACCGCGCGGCGCGAGATCG
>JBBSFO010000132.1:0-9840 GCA_038238655.1 Thermomicrobiales bacterium
ACTCATCGCGACGCTGTAGCATTCCCCGAACGTCCGTTTTTCACGAAGGTCACTCCCCTCTCCATCGCAATGGAGAGCGACCGGGGGTGAGGTTCCCCGGCCACGCGATTGACACTGCATGATTGCGGCGGGATGATAGATGATGGGTGCGACGCTTCAGCGATGGGGCGTCGTTCATCGCGTCTCAGACCATCGGAAATGGAGCCACTGCCATGGATATCCCCACGCCGACGCGCTCCGGAGCGGCGTTTGTTGGCTTTCTTGTCGGCATCGTTCTCGTACTCGGCGGATTTGCGCTCGGTATCGTCGCGGATCGTGAGTTGTTCGGCGGATCATCCAGGAGCAATAACGTTGGCGTTACGTCCGCCGCAGTGGTCATCCCGACCGTTCCAGCCGCGCCGACCGATACCGTCGCGCCCGGTCGCCCGACCTCGACGCCGCGCCCGGCGGCGACTCCCGTGCCAACCGTCACGCCGCGCCCCTCCGATCCGGCAATCGGCCTCGATCCGGCGAAGAACACGACGCCTGACCAACTGCGCGCCCAGTTCGAGAACTTCTGGCGGGCGTTCGATCTGTTGGAAAAGGGCTTCTACTATCGGCCGCTCGATGAACAAGCGCTCGTCTATGGCGCACTCAAGGGGATGTACGGCGCGACCGGCGATGATTATACCGTCTTCCTCCCGCCACAAGCGGCGAAAGACCGCAAGGAATCGGACAATGGCCGGTTCGTTGGCATCGGTGTCTATGTGGATACAACAAAGGACGAACTGACGATCACCGGGCCAATTCCTGGTGGGCCGGCTGAGGCTGCGGGCATCAAGGCGGGTGATGTGGTCGTCGCGATTGACGGCAAGGACCTCGCAACCGCGCCAAAGGAGGACCGGGCGTCCGGGATTCGCGGCGCGGAGGGCACGCCGGTCCGATTGACGATCCGGCGCGCCGGATCGCCCGGTACGATGGATATCACCGTGGTGCGCAAGAAGATCGTCGTGCCCGCTGTGACGCTCGATATGCTTCCCAACGACATCGGGAAGATCACCATTACGTCGTTCAACGATTACACCAATCAGGAGTTGGACGACGTGCTGAAGCAGGTGCGCGACAAGCACATGAAGGGGATCGTGCTCGATCTGCGCAACAATGGCGGTGGCTACGTGGATGGGGCGCAGCAATTGCTCGGCCGATTTCTACCGAAGGACTCGGTGGCGATGCTGGAGGACCGGCGGCCAACCGGTGGCAAACTGACGCCGCTCAATGTACGGACCGATGGGCCGCAACTACTCGACCTGCCAATCGTGATGCTCGTCAATGGCGGCACCGCGAGCGCGTCCGAAATCGCGGCCGGCTCGTTGCAGGATTATGGCCGCGCGGTGCTTGTCGGCACGAAGACATTTGGCAAAGGCTCCGAGCAGGAAGTCAGCGAACTGAGCGACGGGTCGAGCGTCCGGATCACCGTCGCCAACTGGTACACGCCGAAGGAACGCGTCATCCAGAAACAGGGGCTAATGCCGGACTTCGTCGTCGAGCGGCCCGATAGCGCGCCCAATGCGAGCGATCCGCAACTGGATAAAGCGCTGGACATCCTGCGCACAAAGACCGCGCCGTAACTCCTATTCCAGTAGCGCAGGCTTTCCAGCCTGCGCTACCTTCATTACTCATCCGGGAGTGTGTCAAAGGCGAGTTGCCACGCCTCCTCAGGCGACGGGAGCGAGGCCTGCGAGCCGAGGGCGCGCGTGGCGAGGCCACCAACAGCATTCGCGAAGCGCCCACACCGTTCCGGCGACCATCCGCGCACGAGGCCGTAGGCGTACCCTGCCGCAAATGCGTCGCCCGCGCCGGTTGTGTCCGCAACCGTAACGCGCGCCGCAGGGAGATCGAGCGTTGCCGACTCGGTGACAATCGTGCATCCGTCCGCGCCGAGCGTAACGACCGCAGCGCGCAGACGACAGTCGCGTACAGTCTGTTGCGCCCTCGCGACAATGTCGGCGCGCGATTCGGCACCCGTCATCAGCGTCCATTCCCACTCGCCGCCAAAAAAGAGATCGTGCCGACCGACAAACGGCATGGCGGCTTCCGGCGGCAGGATGCCCGCGACAAAGACGGCCTGGCCGATGATGAGCGGTACGTCCGTACGGCCCGCATAGTCGAGATCGAATACATCGAGCATGTCCGCCCATAGATCGAGATCAACGATGTCGAGATAGACGAGGCGATGCGCGAAAATGGCGGGAATATCTACCGGGTCGCCACGCCGGAGCATCGCGCCTTTGATCCAGAAGATTGTTCGGCTCCCGGACGGCCCAATCGGGATGATCGAACGGTCGGAATCCTCGCCACTGTGGACACCGAGCGTGTCGCATATCACACCGGCGGCTTCCAAACCGGCCCGCAGTCGCTCGCCGCGCCAGTCGTCCCCGACGACGCCAACGAAGCGCGGCGGCATCCCAAGCCGGGCGAGCGCCACGGCAACATTGGTGGACGTACCACCGGGCAGTTGGATTTCATCGGTCGCGATGCAGTACTCGCTCTCCGCCGGGTAGTGATCCACAGGCAGCAGTGTGTCCCACGACGCGCACCCGACGACGCAGATCGGTGGATACATTTCGTACGTCATAAGATGCCCACTACAGGGAAATCATCCGACGGTCTAACGTCCCTGTTCGAAAGCCGCGTCGTCACAAATCCGCTCCTTCCATTGCCTCCCGTTCGCCGGAGGATAACGGACATCGCACGTTGCCTGCAACCTTCTAACAATTCGATAACAAACCGGGTGGTACACTGCCCGTGGAGGCGTGCCCGTGACGGGCGCACGAGGGAGGTCCGATCGATGCAACTGGCGGAAACAACGGCGTCTATTTTGGTCGTTGACGATGAAATGCCGTTTTTGGAATCGTTGCGATTTTCGCTGGAACGGCAAGGGTATCACGTCTTGACGGCGAGCGATGGACTGTCCGGTCTACGCATCGCGCGGGCGGAGAAGCCGGATCTGATTATCCTCGATGTGATGCTGCCGGGCATGGACGGCTTCAAGGTCTGTCAGGCGCTCCGGCGCGACAGCGACGTGCCCGTCATCATGCTCACTGCGCGGGACGATGAGACGGACAAAGTCGTCGGTCTCGAACTCGGCGCGGACGACTACGTGACGAAGCCGTTCGGATTGCGCGAGTTGCTGGCGCGTGTCCGGGCCGTCCTTCGACGGCGCGAGGGGTTGACGGACGGCGCGACCGCCGATGCGGACGGCGTCATCCCACGTACGGAGGGGATGACCTTCGCGAACCTCGTTGTCTCGCCACAAGAGCGACGTGTCTTGCTGAATGGAGAGGAAGTGCCGCTGCGGCCGCGCGAATTCGACCTGCTGACCTACCTCGTGCGCAATCGCGGCATCGCCCTTTCGCGCCAGCAATTGCTCGACAATGTGTGGGGGATTGATTACTACGGCGACCCGCGCACCGTAGATGTCCATATGCGGCAGTTGCGCGAAAAGATCGAGGCCGAACCGGCGACGCCGACGCGTCTCGTCACCGTGCGTGGGCACGGCTACCGCTTCGAAGGGTAGGGGCGCACCGTGGCGGTCGCGGGGGCAATCGCATTGGGCGCGCTCGTCGCCGCGCTGGTCACGCTGCGGTATGCGATGCACCTACGGTCGCGGCTTCGGATGATTGAGGATGAACTGCGGCAGGCGCTGCCTGACGCCGGATCGGATCGCGCGTCGCATCATCTCCGCGATGCGATTAACCAGGTACAGGCGCGCGCGGACGACATGAGCACGGAAAACAGCCGACTGCGTACGATCCTCGCGGCGCTCGACGATGCGGTAATCGTCGTCGGACGCGGGCAGGAGATTCGGTCGGTGAACGATGCGGCGCTCGCGCTCTTCCCGACCAGTCTCGCCACGGTTCGCGGGCGGACGGTAATCGAAATGACGGGCGACCATGAGATCGCCGATCTCGTGCGCCGCTGTCAGGTCAATGGTGAACGACAGGAGCGCGCGATTGAAATTTCGGGGAGCGGGCGCGTCGTACGTGTGATAGCCGTTCCGGCGGACGTGGGCAGCAACGAGGTTTTGCTGTTGGCGCGCGATGTCACGCAGGTTCAGCATCTTCAGACCGTTCGGCGCGAACTCGTTGCCAATGTCTCCCACGAACTGCGGACGCCACTCGCGAGCATCAAACTCTACGTGGAAACGCTGCTCGATGGCGGCCTGGAAGTGCCCGGCATGGCCGAAGACCGACTGCACAAGATCAATCGCGAAGTGGACGAACTGACGCAACTCGTCCGCGAATTGCTCGAACTCGCGCGCCTCGAATCGGGGCGCGATCAGCCGCATCTCGTTGCGCTCGATGTCGAAGCACTCGCAGAAAGCGCGTTGGAGCGACTGGACGCGCAGGCGGAGCGGGCCGGCGTCGCGCTAGAAACCGCGATCCCACCCGGCGTGCCGCGAATACGCGGCGACCGGCGCATGTTGGAAGGGGCGCTCGTCAATCTCGTGCACAACGCGGTGAAATTTACTCCGGCGGGTGGACGTGTCACGATTGGAGCGGAAAGCGACGCGGAAACAGGTGTCGCCCTCTGGGTGGAGGACACGGGTGTTGGTATCCCGCATGAGCATTTGGCGCGACTGTTCGAGCGCTTCTACAAGCAGGATCCGGCGCGCTCCGGCGGCGGTACAGGGCTTGGGTTAGCGATCGTCAAGCATGTCGCGCTCGTTCACGGCGGCACAGTCGCGGTTCGCAGCACGGTTGGGCGTGGCTCGCGATTCATGATCACCGTGCCCATCGCGGAGCGGGCGCTGACGACCGCAGCGGACGGATAATCTGAACCTCCTATTTCCGCTGGCAGGCATAACATCTCTCTAACATTCGCATCATGATGCAATTAAGACTGACTGATAGCGTGGAGGCGTGCGCGACGACGGTGTCTCGCACGGTGGTTTTCAACAAGGCGCGGATTGTGCCGACTTCGCGAGGAGGAAATCCTTTGGTGACGCGATTCACGTCATCCACGCGTTCGTGGTGTGGGTTCGTACTCTTTGGTCTACTTGTGACGCTCATCCTGAGCGCGTGCGGTGGTAGCGCGACGGCAACGCCCGCACCGGCAGCAACGGCAGCCGGGGCGGCCGCAACGGCGACCAAGCCCGCAGGGACAACGGCAGCCGCAGGGACGACGGCGCCTGCCGCTGCCACGACAGCACCGGCTTCGGCGACGACGGCCCCTGCCGCCGCAACGACCGCTCCGAGCACGACGGGTAGTGCGACGACGGCTGCGAGCAGCCCAGTGACTACGGGTACGGTTGCGGCAGCAGGTTCCGCAGTTGCGAGCGGCGGGCAGCCGAAAGGCCCCGCGTCGTGTGCGGATGGCTCGATCGTCGCGCTTGGTTCGACAGCGTTGCAGCCGCTCGTAGAGGCTGCCGCGAAGGCGTATACGACCAAGTGCCCGAACGCGAAAGTCAACGTCCAGGGTGGCGGTTCCGGGACGGGCCTGACGCAGGTTCTCCAGGGCGGCGCGACAATTGGCAACTCAGACATCTTCGGCGAAGAGGCAAACGGCGTTGACGCCAAGCAGATCGTGGACCATCAGGTCGTCGTGCAAGGCTTCGCGATGGCCGCGAATCCGAGCGTAAAGGTGGACACGCTCACACAGGATCAGGTAATCAACATCTGGACGGGCAAGGTCACCAACTGGAAGGATGTCGGCGGTAACGATCTCAAGATCACCGTCGTCAACCGGCCCGCCTCCTCGGGCACGCGGGCAACCTTCAAGAAGTACGCGCTCAAGGGTGGTGCCGAGGCACAGGGCCTTGCGCTCACGGAAGACTCGACGGGTGCGGTTTCCAAAGCGATCAATGACACGCCCGGTGCGGTCGGTTATCTTGGCCTCGCGTACTTCGTGACGAACAAAGACCTGAAGCAGATCAAGTTCAATGGCAAAGACCCGTCGGTTGCCAACATCTCCGACGATTCGTATCCGATCTGGTCGTACGGTCACATGTATACCAAGGGCGAGGCCTCCGGGCTGGCGAAGGCGTTCATTGATTACATCCTGTCGGATGACATTCAAACGACGCTCGTGCCGCAACTCGGGTACATCCCGGCGAACCAGGTGAAGGCGAAGCACACGCCTTCCTGAATCTCAGTCTGAACGCGCACAGGGAGGTCGGAGCGGTCACCGATCCGGCCTCCCGCCGCGCAACGGCGCAGCACATCAGTGACGATCGTGGTTGGTTGACGGAGGCAAAGCAGGATGGCGGAAGCGATTATTCCCCCACGAGCGGGGACGAGCGCACATACGACACTCGAACTCACGTCGCAGCGACGGCTTTGGAACCGTGTCACGTACATCGTGTTCGCGGCATGCGCAATCGCGCTCGTCGTGTTCATTGCGGCGATTATCCTTTTTATCGGCTCGAAAGGGCTGACAACCTTTTTCAAAGATAAGGTATCGCCCGCGCAGTTCCTTTTTTCGAAAGTCTGGCAGCCGGACGAGAAGCCTGCGTCGTACGGCGCGGCAACCTTTATCGTCGGCTCGCTGGAAGTGACGTTCCTGGCGATTTTGATTAGCACGCCACTCAGCATTGCTGCGGCGTTATTTCTCACTGATGTTGGGCCGAAATGGGCGCAGAGTGTCTTGCAACCGGCGGTCGAACTCTTCGTCGGCATCCCTTCCGTCGTCTATGGCTGGGTCGGATTGAGCCTCCTCGTGCCCTTCATTCGCAATCACATCGGTGGCCTCGGATTTAGCCTTCTCGCGGGTTGCATCGTCCTTTCGATCATGGCCCTTCCGACGATTACGACCGTCGCGACCGATAGCTTGCGTGCACTACCCATTGGCCTCAAGGAGGCGTCGTATGGCCTGGGGGCGACGCGATGGCAGACGCTCTCGCGCGTGCTCCTGCCCGCCGCGCTCCCCGGCTTGATGACGGCGGTCATCCTCGGCATGGCGCGGGCGATTGGCGAGGCGCTCGCCGTCCAGATGGTGATTGGGAACACGCAGATTATTCCCAAGCATCTGACCGACCGCGCATCCACATTGACAAGTATCATCACGCTCGACATGGGGAACACCGTGGGCGGGACGGCGTGGAATAACTCGCTCTGGTCCATGGCGATGCTGTTGTTGTTGATCGCGCTCGGTTTGATCCTCGCGATTCGCGTGGTCAGCGCGCGGAGGGTGTACGCATGAATGCTCGCGTTACGGATCGGATCGCGACTGCGGTAATCTGGACCTTGTCGTTTGGGATTGTCGCCCTGCTCGCGTCTTTCCTGCTGTACTTGCTCGTCAGCGGCGGTCGGTATCTCACGCCGCACTTCCTCACCGCTGAGCCGCAGATCGTCGCGGGTGGGGGCGTCGGCCCGCAATTATTCAATTCGTTCTATCTCCTGTTGCTGACGATGCTCATCACCATTCCCCTCGGTGTCGGTGCCGGCATCTATATGTCGGAGTTTGCACCGGCAAACCGCCTGACGGAAATCATCCGCATGGCGACGGAAACACTGGCATCGCTGCCTTCCATCATCGTTGGACTATTCGGATTGCTGCTGTTCGTGCAGCGTTTCCACTTGGGCTTCTCCGTGCTGGCGGGCGCACTTGCGCTGACGGTTTTCAACTTGCCGATCATCGAGCGGGTGGCGGAATCGTCGTTGCGGGCCGTGCCGAACGGCCTGCGCGAGGGGAGTCTTTCGCTCGGAATGACGCGGTGGCAAACGATTCGAACCGTCCTGCTTCCATCCGCACTGCCTGGCCTCGTCACCGGATTTATCCTTACAGCGGGGCGCATCTTCGGTGAGGCAGCGGCGCTGCTCTTCACAGCGGGGCAGTCGAGCGCGGCACTGAACTGGCACGACTTTAGCCTGTTCAGCGATACCTCGCCCATTGGCCTGTCCCGTCCGGCGGAAACACTCGCGGTTCATATCTGGAAGGTTAATTCAGAAGGATTGGTGCCGGACTACCGCCATATCGCTGACGGCTCGGCAGCATTGCTGATTATCTGTGTGTTGGCGTTCAACGTCATCGCACGATTCTTCGGTCGGTGGATGCACCGACGTTTGACGGCGACGTAATCGCTGGTTATATGGATGGGGATGGAGGATACTTGCGATGGTGAGCGAATTTGCCGAACGAAAGGCTGCCCCGATGGTCAGTACACCGCCGCCATCGTTGGTCTCGGTGCCAGCAGTAGAACCGCCGCCCGTACCGGAACCGACCGAGACCGCGATCGAGGTATCGAAGTTTGCGCTGTATTACGGCGCGTACCGCGCGGTCGCCGACGTTGATATGGCGATCAGCGCGCGGCAGGTGACGGCGATTATTGGCCCGTCCGGCTGCGGAAAATCTACGTTACTCCGCTCGATCAACCGCATGAACGACCTGATCCCCGGTGTCCACGCGGACGGCGACATCACGATTGAAGGACAGTCCATCTACGGGCCGAACACAGATGTCGTCGCGCTTCGCAAGCGGATTGGCATGGTCTTTCAGCGCCCGAACCCCTTCCCGATGAGCATTTTCGATAATGTCTGCTACGGCCCCCGCTTGCACGGGCAGCGGAACAAGCGCGCGCTCGCGGAACTCGTCGAGAAAAGTCTCGTCCAATCGGCCCTGTGGGACGAAGTGAAGGATAAACTGCAGCAGTCCGCCCTGGCGCTGTCGGGTGGGCAGCAGCAGCGGCTCTGCATCGCGCGCTGTATCGCGGTTTCGCCCGCTGTGATTCTGATGGACGAACCGGCGAGCGCGCTCGACCCGATCTCTACCCTGAAGATCGAGGATTTGATGCGGGAACTGCGGTCGCAGTATACCATTGTGATCGTCACACATAACCTCCAGCAGGCGGCACGCGTCAGCGACATGACGGCGTTCATGCTCGGCAATGCCGTGGAAGCGGATCGCTCTGGCCGGTTGATCGAGTACGCACCGACGAGTACGCTATTCACAAACCCGCGCGACCCACGGACCGAGGAATACATCACGGGCCGGTTCGGATAGCGACCGCTACGCGCGCCGCTTGCTGCCGGAAAAAGGGGACACGAAAGATGCCACGGATCGCGCTCGACCAGGGGCTGAGGGAACTGCACGACGATGTCCTGACGCTCGGCAGCATGGTCGAAAAATCCATCCAGCGGTCGGTCGAGGCGCTACGCTCGCGGGACGCCTCGATTGCGCGCCGCGTGATCGAGGAGGACGCGGCGGTCAATGCGCTCCGCTTCCAAATCGAGGATCGCTCATTGCTACTGATCGCGACGCAGCAACCGCTCGTCCACGATCTGCGTACCGTGGCGGCGGTTCTCAGCATCATCACCGACCTCGAGCGGATGGGTGACCACGCCGAAGGTACCGCGACGATCTCCCTGATGATCGGCGACGAACCGCTCCTCAAGCCGTTGCTCGATATCCCGCGCATGGCCGAAACGGTCACAGACATGCTGCGGCAGTCGCTGCTTGCATTCACCGATCACGACAGCGTCTCGGCACGTCGCGTCGCCGCCGAGGACGATGCGGTGGACGCCCTCTATAACCAGGTCTACCGGGAGTTGTTGACCTTTATGATCGGCGACCCGCGCACGATCCATCAGGCGACGCTGCTGCTCTGGGCTGCCCATAATCTCGAACGGATCGGTGATCGGGTCACGAATATTTGCGAGCGTGTCATCTTCACGGAAACTGGGCGCATGCAAGAACTCCGCCCGACCGGCCCGCGCAGATTGCAGGAAGAATTACGGTAATTCTCCTAGTACAGCTTGGCGGAAATAGTTTTGCGTTGTACGCTGAGAGGAGAAACGTGCGGCGGAGCGGTGCGCGCACGACGCCACACGAGCGGAGGATGCCGATGCCCGCCACACCGATTCC
>JBBSFO010000133.1:0-9760 GCA_038238655.1 Thermomicrobiales bacterium
GTACGTCGAGTCGCCTGGCGGCACACGGATTGTCCAATACTTCGACAAGGGGCGGATGGAACTAACGAACCCGGCGAGCGGCGCGGTGACAAACGGCTTGCTGGCGAAGGAACTCGTCACGGGCGACCAGCAGATCGGCAACGCCGCATCGCTCCACCGAGACCCACCGGCGATTCCTCTCGCCGGAGACCCGAATGGCGCCGGCCCAACATACGCCACCCTCAACAGCGTCGGCGCGCCGCTCTTCGCCCCGACACCGATGCGCGGCATGGCCACCATCGCCGCAACGTTCACCGACGATGGGCGGCTGACCCTCAACACCGGCCAGCCGACTACGGGAATCACTACCTTGCGCGCCTACGACGCCCCAACGCAGCACAACGTCCCTGGGGCATTCGTGGACTTCCGTAATCGGGTTGGCCTTGAAGCCATTGGCTACGCGATCTGCGAGCCATTCACGGCCACCTTTACTATCGGCGGCGTGCCGAAACGTGTGACCGTGCAAGTCTTCGAGCGACGCGTACTCACCTACACCGACACGAACCCTGACGCCTTCAAAACCGAAGTCGGCAATATCGGGCGGCACTACTACGCGTGGCGATACCGGTGAGATTCACATGGCAGACGAGAAGGGGAGTAGCGCAGAGAGCGCAGAGGACACAGAGATCACAGAGATGAATTCTTGTTTTTCTCTTCTCTGTGCCCTCTGTGTCCTCTGCGTTGATTCTCTCCCGGCATCTTGGCGGTTACATTCCCAATAAGACCGGCGCTATCGTGCGGGTGCGTACTCGCGGAGGATGCCCGCGAGGGTCTTGATGCCCCGCTGGATCGTTTCTTCATCCGTGAATGAGTACGCGAGGCGGATATTCCGCCGCCCCTGCTGATCGGGGTAAAAGACCGTGCCGGGCATGAAGTCCACGCCGTGCGCCGCCGCTTCCGGCTGGATCGCGACGGCATCCATGCCTTCTGGTAGCGTGAGCCAGACGAAGAAGCCGCCCTCCGGTTCCGTCCACTCGACCCCTTGGGGCATCTCCGCTTCGAGCGCGCCGATCATCGTATCGCGCCGACTCCGGTAGACGTTGACGAGCTCCTTGACATGTTCTTCGAGCTGCGACGGCGCGTACTCCGCGACGATGTGCGAGGTGAACGGGCTGGTGCCGCCGTCCGGCTTCAGCTTCGTCACTTTGTGGATGAATGTTTCCGGCGCGATGATCCAGCCGAGCCGCAGACCCGCGCCGATGATCTTCGAGAACGTGCCGGTGTAGATCACCAACCCCGCGTCGTCCAGCGAGATCATCATCGGCAGACGCTCGCCGGAAAAGCGGAGGTCGTAGTACGCGTCGTCTTCGAGGACGGCGACGTTGTACTCCTTCGCCAGTTCCAGGATGCGCAGCCGCCGCTCCAACGTCGTCGTCACACCCGTCGGGTTCTGGAAGGTCGGAATCGCATAAATAAACTTTGGCCGGACGCCCTGCGCCTTCAGTTCGGCCAGCTTGTCCGCGAGCAAATCCATCTTCATCCCCTGATTGTCCATTGGGATGCCGACGACCGTCGCCCGGTGAGCGTTGAAGAGACGGAGCGCGCCCAGAAAGGTCGGCTCTTCGGAAACGATCACATCGCCGGGATCAACCAGGGCGTCGCAGACGAGATCAATTGCCTGTGACGCGCCAGCCGTGATAAGGACATTCTCCGGACGGACATCCACGCCGTTGTCGCGCTTCAACTTGATCAGCAGTTGTTCGATCAGGCCGACATACCCGGCGGCGCCGCCATACTGGAGCGCCCACTGGCCGTTCTTCTCCATCGCCCGCGCGGTCGCGGCGGCGATCTCTTTGGTCGGCATGCTCTTCGGGTCGGGTGCGCCGCCCGCGAAGTTCACTCGATCAGGCGAAAGCCCGCGCCCCTGCGGCGCACCCGGCGCAACGCGCTTCGCTGCCTCGGAGAAAAGTTCGTCCAATCGCGCCATTTCCGTTTGTGCCATCTCACACCCTCCACGCCTGCGGTCACATCACCGTATCCGATGCGTCCACTATACCCGCAGACGCCGCTTGCGTCACGCGGAGTCGGGAAACCCTACCCCCCGTCCCCTTCCCTCCGAGGGAATGGGTGACGCTCCTCAATGCCGTGCCCTTCCTCGAACACCTTGATCTTGATGAGGCTTACTCCCCCTTCCCCTCGAGGGAACCGGGCTGGAGGGTTAGGAATGTCCGCGCAAAGATAGGTGGAAATACGGATGACCCCTTGCGATTGCCGCAGTAGCCTGAGGGTGCAGATTTGGCGCGGCGCGTGCCGCGCGATGAAGAAAGGAATGTATCATGGCAAGCCGACCGATCCGGGAGATTGCAATCGTGGCGATCTATGTCTCGCCCGGCGTTAAGGTGGGGGCTTCGGGGTTCGTAATCGTCAATGGCAAGATTCACGTCATCCCGCCACGTGGCCCCGTCACGGACGTGGTGCAGCAACTCACGGCCGGTCTTGCAATCATGAGCGACGCCGAGCAGATCACCGACGCGGCAGCGCAACGCGAACTCGTCGGGGCCGCCACAAAGGTTGTCGAGTCGGCCGCCGCCCACCTGCCAGAAGTTATCGGTCACGCCTTCCCGCAGTAATCCGTCGCTCCCCACCAAAAAGGCGCCCCGAACGATGATCGTTCGCGGCGCCGGCGTCCGAGGACGCGAGAAAGGTTACGGTGTGGTCGTCCGTGACGACTGCACAGGCTGCTGGCTCTGCGGCTTCGGCATGTTCTGCGTGCCACTTGGCCGCTGCGCCGCACTCGCCTGCTGCGGACTGCTCTGCTGGCCGGCCTGCTGTCCGCTTTGCTGACCACTCTGCTGCGAACCCATCAGGCCCTGCTTCTGCGCGGCATCCTTCGCAGTGTCGGCGGCGGTCTGCTGGACCTGCTGTGCGACCTGCCCAACCTTCTGCATCGTCTCCTGGGCGGTCGCCTGGGCCTTCTCCATCACGCTATCGCGCGCTTCGCCCATCAGTTTGTCTTCGAACGGGGTTTCTGGCAGCGACATGCCGACTGCGAGGCCGAGCGCGATTGCCGCCGCGCTCACGCCGAGCGGGTTCTCGTGGAGCATCCGGTCGAAGCTGCCCCACGCCTGCTGCGCACCGGACTGGACCTGTCCGCCCCATTCGCCGACCTGATCCTGCGCCTGACCGGCGAACTGCCCGACTTTTTCCTTCGCCTGGCTCGCGGCGTCGGTGACAGTATCCCGTGCCTGCCCGGTCACGTCGCCGACTTTGTCTTTCGCCTGACCCGTGACATTGCCGACGCGGTCGCCGAGTGATTGATCGCCCGCGTCCTGACCGGTGCCATAATATGCCTGCCCGCGCTCGTAGCCCTGATCCTGACCATAGCCGTATGACGCGGCACCATACGATTGGCCACTCCCGTACGAAGGTTGACCACCCGCGTAGTTGCTGCGCCCGCCGTTGACGCGATACTGCGCGCCGGATGACGACCCACCGGAGCGCTTCGTCCAGAGCCAGCCGATACCGAGCGCGGCGAGCGCCGCCGGGATCGGGTTCTGTTTGATCGTCTCTACCAAGCCGGACTGCCCGACATTACTCACCATGTGTTCCGCCCTTCCAATCGTCGCGTCGTGAATGTTACTCCTAACGGCCTCGACCTGCTCCTGGACCGCCTCCGTTACGTGTTCCTTCGCTGCGGCAATCTGCTCCTGCATCGCCTCCGTAACCTGCTCCTTGAGGCGTTCCGGGTTCAATTTTTCCTGCAACGCGTCAATCGTCCCGCTCATCTCGACGCGGGTCTGCTCGATCTCAACCAGGATTTCCTCCGATCCCTCCGCTACGTTAGCTTTGGTGGATGGCATTCGGTCGTCCGGCCGTCCGTCATCATTCATCATATCTGCTCCTTCGCCCATGTCTGATCTTCCTTGAGAGAGGTAATCGTCTGTTGCGGCACCATGCTCTGATGCTTCAAGGCAGTGAGACCCTTCTGCACCATCAGCCCACCGATCGCCACGACCACCGCCCCAACCAGGAGGGCAGCGATCCACCAGGGCAGCCCGAGCTGACCCAGACCGATAATGATCGCCGCGAGGAGCGCCAGGAAACCTGCGTACGCGACCGCTCCACCGACCGCGAGCGCGCCGATGTCCTTGCCGACCCGCGACGCTTTATCGCTCAGTTCGGTGGTCGCGAGCTTCATTTCCTGGCGAATCAGCATTCCGGTCTGTTGCATGAGATCACCGAGGAGTTCACCGAGTGAGCGTTCGTCCTTACTCTGCTGCATCAGCGTGTCTCCGTGCCCCGGACGGACCAGTTGCGCTCACCCGTGCCCGTGCCGGACGCACCGACGCCAGTCCGATCGGTTGTGCCACCGCCCGTATACTGCCCGCCGTATTCGCCCGTTGTCGCGCCACCGGCATATCCGGTTCCCGTGCCGTACCCACCCGTCGGGGCACGATCTGCATCCTGTCCACCATACCCGCCACGGGCGTATTGCCCGCGATACGAGCCCGAGTAATTACCCGGCCGGTATCGGTCGTAGCGATAGTCACCGCTCTCGCTATTTCCGTCGCGTTGCGCCGTGCTTTTCAGGAAACGCGCGCCGAGCAGGCCGAGGACGAACGCGCCGCCGAGGACGAGGGCAGGTTGCTGCCGCGCGTACCGCTCCATATCGCGGACGATCTCCTGCACATCCTTGCCGCGCAGTTGGCCGGAGAACTGCTCCACCCGCTCCGCCGCCTTATCTGCATACTGCGCGAAGCCGTGCTGATCGTTCTCGCGTAGGTGCTTGCCCGACTGGCGCAGAGCATCCGCGACGGTGCCGAGGCTATCCACCGCCCGATCCTTCTGCGCGGTCAACTGGCTCGTTGCCTGCTGCTTCGCCTGGTCAACAACTTCACCCGCCTTCTGCTGCGTCTGCTCGACGATATCCTGAGCTTTCGCCCCCATGTCGGTCTGCGTCTGCGACGAAGTTCCCGTGCTACCCTGCGTACCGCTCCCGGATGCCTGCGACGCGCCCGCGCCCGGCTTTGGCGTCATCCCCGCCATCGTGTCACCGCGACTCTGAGGTTGCTGAGAAACCATGCTGCTGCTCCTTCCACGAATAAACCCGACGTGCGGGAAAAAGCATGTTGTGTGCCACACATACTGATGGGCTACTGACTTTTCTATGTATATTTCTGGCTTTGCAAGTGTAATACGGTCGTGAATAGTGGGCTTTCGCTCGTACGCCGCCATTCCAGGTAAAGACGCGATATGATGCGCGGGCAGGGCACGCCGTGACGAGCGAGGTGACACCACTACGACAAGGGGGAGGAAATCCGATGGTTATTAATCAAGCGGCACCGACGCGGGAAGCGATCATGGGGGCGTGCGAGCGGTTTCTCGGCGGCCACGGGGCGATGCGCCCGCACGATGAACTGGCGGCGCTCGCGGCGGCAACATCGCCCGACGAGGACGCGGATGTGTACGGCAAGGGCGACCTGATCGAGCATTTCGAGCGCGAGATCGCGGACCTGCTTGGCACCGAGGCCGCGCTCTTCCTGCCAACCGGCACAATGGCGCAGCAGATCGCCCTGCGCATCTGGGCCGAATGGAAGCAGTGCGAGACCGTCGCCTTTCACCCGATGTGCCATGTCGAAACCAAAGAAGAAAAGGGCTACCAGCGGTTGCACGGCCTCCACGCCCGGCTCGTCGGCGATGCGCGACGGCTGATGACGCTGGAGGATTTGCAGACAATCGCCGAGCCGGTCGCCGCGCTCCTGATCGAGTTACCGCAGCGCGACCTTGGCGGCATGCTCCCGTCGTGGGAAGACTTGCAGGCACAGACGGCATGGGCACGTGAGCGGGGCGCGGCGGTACACATGGATGGCGCACGGCTCTGGGAGTCCGCCCCGTACTACGGACGCTCGTACGCGGAGATCGCCGGGCTGTTCGACAGCATCTACGTCTCTTTCTACAAAGGAATCGGCGCGCTCGCCGGATCCGCGCTCGCCGGGTCTGCGGCATTCATCGCCGAGGCGCGTGTCTGGCAGGTGCGCCACGGCGGGCGGCTGATTCATGTCTTCCCCTACATCCTTTCGGCGCGGACGAACCTGCGTCGGCGTCTCGACCGCTTCGGGCACTATTACACGCGCGCAATCGCCATCGCGGCGGTTCTGCAGGCAATCCCCGGGATCGTCGTCAAGCCGGATCCGCCGCAGACGCACATGATGCATGTGTATCTGCACGGCGACCCGGCACGATTAGAGGCGGCCGCCCTCGACATCGCGCGCGAGGAGCACGTCGCCCTTTTCCGATCGCTGCGCCCAACCGATCTCCCCCACTGGACGATGTTCGAACTCTCAATTGGCGATGCGGCGGACGCGCTAACGGACGACGAAATCCGCGACTACTTTCTACGCGTGATAGCGGCGGGGGAGAACAAATGAACCGCAAGGAAGCAAAGAACGCAAAGGGAGAGAGAAAGGGGAAACCATTATCTCTCGATCTTCTCTGCGCCCTTTGCGTCTTTGCGATCTTTGCGGTGATTCGGTGTCATCTAGCGGGTTGGCTTGTATGAAAGGGGGTCAGTATGAACGGGGCAGATTTGCGGGCGAAGATGGCGGGCGGCGAGCGGGTGTATGGAACAATGGTGAGCCTGATCCGCAATACACGATGGGCGAATGTCTATGGTCGGCTGGGGTTCGACTACGTGATCGTAGACACGGAGCATTCGCCGACGAACCGGTCCGAAGCGGCCGATCTCGCGGCGGCGTTTGCGCTCAACGGAATCTGCCCGGTCATTCGCGTGCCGACGACCGAGCCGCACGAAACGATCAAGGGACTTGATGCCGGGTTTCACGGCGTCCTCGTCCCGTACTGCGAGTCGGCGGACGAGGTGAAGGCAGTCGTCCACGCCGCGCGACTGCGCCCGCTCAAGGGCGACCTGCACGACACCGCACGCGACAAGGGGACGTATCCGAGCGACGCTACGCAACGCTACTTGGAAGAGCGGAACAAGAACGTCGTCGTCATCATCGGCATCGAATCGGTCGCGGCAATCAACAACCTCGATAAAATCCTCGATGTCGGCGGCATTGACGCGATCTTCATCGGCCCGAACGATCTCTCGATCACTCTCGGCGTGCCCGATCAGTACGACGATCCGAAATTTCTGGAAGCGACCGAGCACATCATCGCCACGGCCCAGAAGCGCGGCATCCCGGCGGGCGGCCACTGGCAGACCGAAAAGGATGTCGAGCGCTGGATGGGCAAAGGCTCGCGTTTCGTCCTGTTCAGCTCGGACATGCGTGCCCTTACCGAGGGATACCGCCACTCGCTGAACACCTTCCGCAACGCCGCCGTCGGCCAACTCGAAGAAGTGATCTAATCGGAAAAGTAACGAGTAACGAGTAGCGGGTAACGAGAGGAGTCTGAATCCCTTCTCGGTACTCGTTACTCGCTTCAATAGGCCGGGTCGGGGTCGTCGAGGGACGGGAAGTGCATCTGCTCGCCCATGCCGGCCATTACTTCGAGGGTAATGCCGTTCGGGTCATCGAAAAAGAAGGCGCGCACACTGCCCATGTCGCGGATCGGGCTGAGATGCGCTACCTTCGCCTCCGTCAGCCGCTGATACCACGTATCGAACTGCGCGTTGCTCCCCGCGAAAAAGGCGATGTGGTCGAGCGAGCGGCCCGTGCTCGGCAGCGTCGCGTCCTTGTGGGCGGGCATGTCGGCGTCCGGGAACTCAAAAAAGGCGAAGACGGTGTTCGGCGCGACGGTGATGAAGTAGTGGCGATGGTTGCCGGGCCGGGCAATACGATGGCCCATCGCCACCGTCGAACCGAGCACATCCCGATAAAAGGCGACCGTCTTCTTCATATCGTTCGTGACCAGTGCGACGTGATGCAGGGCGGCGAAGGGCGACGCGAGTCCGTTCCGATCCGGCAGCCCCAACACCTTTTCCGCTTCGGTGGCGTGGTTGGTCGAATGCTGGCCGCCCGAGCCGCGCAGCACATCGCTGAGCGGCATCTCCCCTCTGGGCATCTGTAGCGTCTTGGCGAGTTGCTCGTCGGACATCCCGTTCACGCGCTCGATCAACGCGTCATGCACGGTGAGGAATTCGGCAATCAGGGCATCGCGGCTTTTGTCCTTGCGCGCATCAACAAGCTCCTGGTTGTAGGCATTCAGATCGAAGTCCGCCGGGAATCCGACGCCACTGCCCGCCATACCGATCATCCGCTCGTGGCCCGACGCACGGCCCGCGAGATGCGCGAGTAGTTGCTTGGCCGTCCAGCCAATGTCATCGAAATGGACCCGTGTGCTCAGTTGCTCCTCGGTCAGCCCGCCGAAGGTCTGCGTGACGCGCTGGTTCCCCTGCCGGATTGTATCGGTGATTTCCTGCTTCGTAGCCATCGGTGCCTCCGTTGCCGCGCGGGGCGTTGAGCAATGTCGCACTGCATCTCGGTGTTTGTCAGACCGACAGGCGGTAGATGCGCGCCGCCGTCTTGCCGAGTACCCAGTCTATCTCATCGTTGCTGATACCGCAGGTACGAATCTTCTCCAGTTCGGTCGCCTGATTGTCGGCGTGATCCGAACCAAACAGCACCATGTCCGCGCCGATTGCGTCGCAGAAGCCCTGGACGACGTGCGGCCCGATCCAGGTCGTTTCGAGCGAGACATTCGGGCACTGCTTCGCGACGAGGAGGGCTTCGGCAGAGAACATCGTCATGCCGCCGTGCGCCATGACGATCCGCACGCTCGGGAAGGCGCGCGCCGGTTCGATAATGTGCGACGGCAGCGCGAACGGGACGCCCATGCCGGTATGAATCATCAGCGGCACGTCCAATTCCGCCGCCATTTCGAAGACCTTGCGCGCCGCCGTGCTCGTCGGGTTGACCGCGTGCGCCAGTGGATGCATTTTCAGGCCAACGAAGCCGAGATCACGCACGCAGCGGGTCACTTCGCGCCGGTAGTCATCGTCCGGCAGGTGCGGGTTCGGGTTCGCCATGCCGAAAAAGCGCCCGGGATAGCGCCGCGCAAACGCCGCGATGGCGTCGTGCTGCACCCGGACGGTATCGAGCGCGACGCACGAGGCCGGCTGCACGATCGTAATGTCCACCCGATTCCGTTCCTGCGCGTCAACGAGGTCTTCACCGACGAAGTCGTAATCGAAAACCTGGTCGTAGCCGAGATGGCTATGCACATCAATGATCGTCACATCATTCCTCCTTTCGTGGCGCCGTCAGCAGGCGAACGTACTCGCGCCAGCCTACGGCAACCGAAATGGGCCGCGCTCGTCTTTCGGGACGCGCTCGCCGCGCCGCTGGATGAGATGGACGACAACGGGCGCATCCCCTGCATAGACAAGCAGCCGGATGATGCTCGCGGTAAGGGGCGTATCGTTCAGAAGCAGTTCCCACGCGCTCTCCGGCACGCCGTCCGGCTCGTCTTCACCGACCGCGACCCAGGCGACCTCCGGGTAGGCGGTGCAGACCGCCGTTTCCACGCCACGCCGCAAAACGGCGGCGAACTGCGCCGCCCGCTCGACGGCGCGCACGCCCGGCGCGTATTCCCGCCACGTCTCCCACAGGGCTGCCGCCTCGTCCGCGTCCATCCGCGCCAATGGCACGGCGACCGCCGGCAGCATCGCCGCCCCCGGCAACCGGAGCGTCTGCGTGAACCACGCAACCGGATCATCCATCGGACAAACCGAATGAACCGCAGAGACACAGAGGACAGGGAGAAAAGAGGTTGAACCACCAAGACACCAAGAACACCAAGAGAATACGATGAGGGAAAC
>JBBSFO010000134.1:0-9725 GCA_038238655.1 Thermomicrobiales bacterium
ATTGCCGTGCCAAGCGCCCCCACAATCAGGGCAGCACAGCCAACTCTTCGCGCGATGATTGGCGCCGCGTCGTTATCCACTCATGCTAGTATAGCATTGGCATTGCGCTCGCCATAGATGACACCAGCGAGCGCAATCAGCGCCGACAGCGAAAGGGGAATATGCGGACGTGACTGCGATACCTTTACTTCTTGATCCGACCATGCTGCATTGGGACGCACAGGGACTCGTTACGGCGATTGTGCAGGACGCGACGACGGATGCCCTCTTGATGGTCGGTCACCTGAATGCGGAGTCGTTGCGCCGCACGCTCGCCGGGCCACATGTCTGGTTCTGGAGCCGAAGCAGGCAGGAATTGTGGGAAAAAGGAGCCACATCGGGCAATTTCCTCGATGTCGTCTCCGTCACCGCCGATTGCGACGGGGACGCACTCCTTGTCCGCGCAACGCCACACGGCCCGACCTGCCACACCGGTAAGCCCTCCTGCTTCCACCGCCCGATGACCGAACCGGGGTACATCGCCGCCGAAAATGATACCGAACGGAAACCGCCAACGGTTGGGCCGGACGTGCTGCGCGATGTCGCGGCGGTCATTGCCGAGCGGCAACAAACGATGCCCGATGGCTCGTACACGACCTACCTCTTTCGCGAAGGCGTGGACAAAATCGCCAAGAAAGTCGGCGAAGAAGCGACCGAAGTCGTAATCGGCGTGAAGAATGTCGAACGCGGTGATGCGAATGGCCGCGATTTGCTAGCGAACGAAATTGCCGACCTCTTCTACCACACACTCGTTCTGGCGAGAGCCGCCGACGTGCCGGACGACGCGATCTGGCACGCCCTCGCGCATCGTCGTGGCAAGACTGTAGACACGCCGCCGCGCACTCCGAAGCCAAGCAGGTAAAACCTCGGTGGCGGCGGGCTTCAGCCTGCGGCCACCGTGCGCTGTCTCAGGGATGTAATTACAGATATTCTAGCGGCTTGGCGACCATGCGCTTGTTCGGCAGATCAATGTCGAGCACGATCTCTTTGATTGCCGGGAGCAGCAGTTCTCCGCCGTCCGGCTGCGTGACGACATAGACATCGTTTGCGCCGGTTTGCAGGATGCTCGTGAGAATACCGAGCGCCTCGCCCTCGGGGCTGACGACCGTCATGTCTATCAACTGATGCCAGTAATACTCGCCTTCATCCAGCGGCTTGGCGTCGCGGATGTCCATGTAGAGTGGCATACCACGATATAACGCCGCCTCATTGCGCGACGAAACGCCATTGATTTCGAGGATCGCGGTTGGACTGGCGCCGCGCAGCGAAACGAGCCGACGGCGTTGCGGATCGCTGCCGATGAAGACATGTGAGAGTGTTGCGAGGCGTTCGGGGAAATCGGAGATGATGCGGATGCGCATTGCGCCATTCGTGCCATGCGGCGCACCAATGATGCCGATCATCAGGCGCTCGGGTGGCCCGTCACTCGCGGGCGGTTGATCGGTTGCCGGTGCGGCGGCTTTGCTGCCGTCCTGGGGCGTTTCGTCCGGCATCGTCAATCGTCAATGTCGAGCGAAACGCGTACGCCCTGCTTTGCGGCGGAGGCGGCGAGCACCGCGCGGATCGCGCGAGCAATCTTGCCTTGTCGGCCAATCACTTTTCCCATCTCTTCGGGGGCAACAGTAAGGCGCACCTCGACATTGTTGCCGAACCGATTGGAGCGCACGCCGATCTGATCGGGGCTGGAGACGAGCGACCCGGCAATGTAGCGGACGAGGTCTTCCATCGCCTCACTGGAGGTATCTACCATTTACGCCTCAGCAGCGGGCGCGGCGACCCCGGTCGTGACACCGGCGCGCTTGAGGAGCGACGCGACGGAATCGGTCGGTTGCGCGCCGACGCTCAGCCAATAATTCACGCGCTCCGCGTTGACGACAATCGTGCTCGGCTCGGTCAGCGGGTTATAGTGGCCGACGTTCTCGACAAACCGACCATCGCGCTTCGAGCGCGCTTCCTGGACAACGATACGATAATGGGGCTGCCCCTTGGCGCCCATTCGAGTCAAACGCAGTTTCAGCACGTCGGCGGTTCCTTCCTCAACAGTCTTCGGCACGCAATTCCATGCATAAAAGGCGGATCAAAAAATCCGCAGCGATTCATAGTACATGCAACGGCGGCGGGCGTCAATGCGACGTGAATTCGCGCAAAAGGATGCTGTAGATATGCGCGTCATGCCACGCGCCATCCATGAACCAGCGCTCGCGCAGGGTTCCTTCGCGGACGAACCCAACCTTTTCGTATGCCCGTTGGGCGCGCGTGTTCGACGCATAGACTTCGAGCCATACTCGGTTGATGCCACGGTCATTGAAGAGCCAATCCAGGAGGAGAAGCATTGCCTCGGAGCCATATCCCTTGCTCCATGCGTCCTTTTCGCCGATCAAGATGCTCAGTTCGGCAGACCGGTCCGGGATGTGAAAACCCTCGTACTCGATCCTGCCGATTGCCCGGCCCGACTCGTCACAGATGCAAAAGTAACCGTCTGCGCCAAACGTTGTGAACCGGCCGCTCGGCGCGATGTCCGCCTCGAACGCATGCGCCGCGACGAGCGGATGGCGGTTTCCCCAATACTGCATCACGTTCGGATCATCGTGCCAGGCCCGGAGCGCGGGGAGGTCTTCGGGCTGGAATGGCCGCAGCGTCACGCGTTTCCCGACGATCATGGGTGCGCCTCGCTCCTTCGCCGTCACAGGACGTGTCACAAACGATGCACAGCCCATGTCACGGATCGCCATTTTGCGCGTATACTAGTACGCGATTTAGATGAGATGTGCGACCGTTATTCGGCGCGTACTTTCGCACGAGCAAGGTAAGGGAAAATGACGGATGGCGCAAACCCGACGCGATTACTATGAGGTGCTTGCCGTTGAGCGCGGCGCAAATGTAGACGAGATCAAGAAGGCATACCGCCGCCTCGCCCGGCAGTATCACCCGGATGTCAATGGGGAGGCGGGCGCAGAGGAACGATTCAAGGAAGTCAACGAGGCATACGAAGTGCTCTCGGACGAGGAGAAGCGCGCCGCGTATGACCGCTTCGGCCACGCTGGCGTTAATGGCGGCGCAGGCGGCGCGAGTCCGTTCGGTGGCTTCGATTTCAGCGATATCTTCGATTCGTTCTTCGGCGGTGGTGGCCGGAGTGGGGGTTCACCGAGCGCGCCGATGCGCGGCGACGATCTCCGCGCGGGGGTCAATCTGACCTTCGCCGAGGCGATCTTTGGGGTGGAAAAAGAAGTCTCCGTCACGCACCACGACACCTGCCCCGCCTGCCACGGCACGCGGATGGAGGGCGGCAAGCAACCGGAAGTCTGCCCGAAGTGCGCGGGCGCGGGCCAGATTCGACGGATGCAGAATACGATCCTTGGCCAATTCATGACGGCGACGGCCTGCGACCGTTGCGGTGGCGAGGGCGTGCTGATTAGCGAACCGTGCACGACCTGCCGGGGTGAGGGCCGCGTCCGCACGACGAAGAATCTTTCCGTCTCGATCCCCGCCGGCATTGACGACGGGATGCAGATTCGGATCGCCGGACAAGGCGACGCGGGTGTCCGCGGTGGCCCGCCGGGGAATCTGTATGTCGTCGCGCGCGTTCTCGCCGATCCGCTCTTCCGGCGGGACGGCCTGACGATTCATCTGACGCTCCCCGTGAATATCGCGCAACTCTCGCTCGGCGCGGAGATTGACGTGCCGACGGTGGATGGTGTGCCGGAAAAGATCACGGTGCCGCCGGGGACGCAAACGGGCGAAAACTTCCGCATCCGTGGCAAGGGCGCGCCCGATGTCCGGTCGGGTCGCCGGGGCGATCAGGTCGCGACCGTTCGCGTCGAAACGCCAACCGAAATGAACGAAGAGCAGCGTGAACTGTTGCGGCAATTAGCGACTGCGTTTGGGGTCCGGGTCCACGAGCCGGGGCGCGGCATTCTCGGTCGGATCAAGGACGCCCTCGGGTCGTAAAAGGAGCCTCACCTCCAGCCTGAGGTTCCTTGCCGATTGCGAGACGCGTCGTTATAATTGTGTGGCGAAGGTAAGGGAGGCGCTTTGAGCGGCATAGACCGGTTCGAGCGGCTGATGGAGCGCGCAGTAGAAGGGTCGGTAGGGCGGATGTTCCGGAGTCAGGTACAACCGGCAGAGATTGGGCGGCGACTGGAGCGGGCGATGGAGGCCCGACCACTCGTTTCCGTGGACGGCACGATTGTCCCGAACGACTACCGGGTACATCTGAATCCTGAGGACGCCGCGACCTTCAAAGAGATTGAGTCGCCGCTCTGCCAATCATTCGAGCAATGGCTGAGCGAGATCGCGGCCGAGCGTGGGTATCGCTTTATGGGTCCCGTACATGTGCGCCTCGTAGACGATCCGCACGTCGGTCGGCGGGACGTGCAGGTGCAGACTGCGCTCGAAGCGCCGAACATACCGCCGCGCCCCATTGCGCCTGATCCGCTGCCGTATCGCGGCGGCCCGCACCCGGTCGCCGATGAACGCACGCGGCTCGGTGACTCACCGCAACGACCGCGCATGGTGGCCCCGGTGGCGGGCGTCCCGGCGGCTCACGCGCCATCAGGCCCCTTGCCGCAAGGCGTCGTCGCCTATCTTGCTGTGCAGCAGGGGACATTGGTCGGGCGCACCTTCCCGCTCCGTTTTGCGGACATTACGATTGGTCGCGCGCTTGACAACGATGTCGTGCTCGAAAGCAACGATATTTCTCGCCGCCATGTGCGGATCGAACCGGCGGGAACGCTGCTGCGGTTGATAGACCTCGGCAGCACAAATGGGACGCGTGTCAACGGCCGACGGGTGCAGGAGCATCTGCTGCGCGATGGCGATGTGGTCGAACTCGGCGGTACACAACTCCTCTTTCGGGTCGGCGATCCTGCCGCGTTGCCATGACCTGGGTTCGAGGGAGTAACTCTGTTGTCTGTTGAATACATCCTTTTTGTGCTGCGTATCGTCTTCATCTTCGCCTTGTATTTTTTCATTGTCATCATTGCGCGCGTGCTCAGTCGCGAGATCACGACGCCCGTCGAAGCGGGCGCGACGGCCAACGCGGTCGTGCCGCCGGGTCGTCGCGGGGCTGCGATTGCCGGTCGTGCGTACCTTGTGATGGTAGACGGTGCGGAATCGGGTATCCTCCGGGGCACGACGCTGCCTGTCACGTCCGGAACGCTTGTTGGCCGCGCGGGTGGCGTTGATCTTCAACTCACCGACGCATATACATCGAGCGAACACGCGCGCTTTCGTAGTGCGGGCGACCGTTGGATGATGGATGACTTGGAGAGCATGAACGGCTCGTATGTCAACGGACAGCGTATTCGTGGCACGCAACCGCTGGCGGATGGCGATACAGTGCAACTCGGGCGTGTCGTCCTCCAGTTCATGCTTCGCCCGCCGACATAACGATTGCCAGATTACCAAATGTATAGAGACGTATAGCAATATTGGGGGCTGAGAGAACGCAACATTTCGACCCCGCATTCGTTATACTGATGACGTACGGACACGCGTCACGAAGTTTGCGTGCATTTCGACAACCAAGAGGACGGGACATGGCTCGACAGCGCAGGGTTTTCCGCCAGTCAACGGGGCAGCCCGCGTTTTTTGCTGCACCTGCGTATGTGGATGCCGACCAGACGACCCCATGGCGCACCGACGCCTTCGATGATCTGGGTGATCGCGGCGATGTACCGCCGCATTCCGGTGGCCCGCGTCGTCGCATGCAGATACGGGGACTGCTAATCGGCGGCGTTGCGCTGGCGGTGTTGCTTCTCGGACTGATTGGCAGTACGGCCTTCAGCCGCTCCCTCGACGGCACGTTGTACGACAATGTTTATGTCAATGAACAAAACATCGGCGGCCTGACGCCCGACGCGGCGCGCGCGGCGCTCACCGCGCGGCTCGACCCATATCTCAATGGCCCCGTCACCCTGTCGAATGACGGCAAGCAATGGACGCCGAAACTGACCGAACTCGGCATGCGGATTGACGTTGATCGCACGGTGGATGAGGCGTATCAGGCCGGACGTGATGGTGGACCACTCGGCAAACTCTGGCGCGCAGTCCAGATGAAGCAGGGTGCGAAGCAATACGTTCCGCTCTATGTGCAGGTAGACGATCAAACGCTGACGACGTACCTGGACGGTTTACAGACGCAGCTCGGGACGCCGCAGCGCGACGCATCGGTTGCGATCAAGGGCAATCAGATCGTCGTGACGCCGGGAACAGATGGAACGAAACTGGATCGCGACGCGCTCAAGCAGCAGTTGCTGGACAGCACGGCGCACCTGAAGCCTGCGACCTTCGCGCTCCCCGTGGTCTTCGCACGTCCGACGGTTACAACCGAGGCGGCAGAGCAGGCGAAAGGACGTGCAGAGGCCCTTGTCGGCCTGCCGCTCTCGCTGACGTTCAATGACAAAAAGTGGGACCTTTCGCGGGATGATCTGGTAAGTGCGCTCCGATTCAACGCGAACCTCAATGCGCGGGTTGACGCTGCGGCTCTCACGCCACGCATTAACGCGATTGCCGGCGCGCTGAAGCAGGACCCGCAGAATGCGGTGATTGGTTGGGATAATCAACTCGTCGTCCGCCAATCCGCGAAGAACGGGCAGCGATTGAATGTCGAAGAAACCCGGAACCGCATCAACGCGTGGACGGGCGAGACGCGAAACATTCCGTTGCCGGTCGAGGTCGCCAAGCCGCGCATCACGGACGATGTCGGCGCACTCGGGATCACAACGCGGCTCGGACGCGGCATTTCGAACTTTTCCGGCTCGGACGCGGCGCGAGCAACGAATATCAAGATCGCCTCCGACTATCTCGATGATACGGTCGTTGCACCGGGCGAAGTCTTCTCGTTTCTCGACTCGATTGGCGAAATTTCGGCGGCACGCGGCTACAAAGATGGCTACGTGATCCTCGCGGAGCAAACGGTGCCCGGGATCGGCGGCGGCGTCTGTCAGGTGGCGACGACGATGTTCCGCGCGGCGATGTTCAGTGGCCTGCCGATTGAGGAGCGCAACCCACACGCCTACATCGTGCGCTACTATGAGCAGGGGGGGTACCCGATCGGTCTCGACGCGGCGGTTTTTTCGCCCGGTGTGGACTTCAAATTCCGCAACGAAACGGACAAGTACATGCTGATCAAGACCGGGATTGACGGCGGCAACCTCTACATCAGCATCTACGGGCCGGACCTCGGGTACAAAGTGGATATCAGCGACCCGGTGATCAAAAACAAGACCAATGCGCCGGACGACGAGTTTGAGGTGGACCCGAAGCTCCCGGCTGGGACGAAAAAGCAAGTTGAGTTCGCCAAGCAGGGCGAAGATGTCGCGATTACCCGAACGGTGAAAACCACCGATGGTAAAGTCGTCCGCCAGGCGACATTCAACACCCATTATCAGGCGTGGCCGAACAAATTTCTGGTCGGTAAAGGGGTTGTCACCGGCAACACGGTCAAACCGACGACCGCGCCGAATACACCCGTCGCGAGTACAAAGACGCCCGATCAACCGACAAAACCGGCGCAGCCGACCGCGCTACAAGCGACTTTGCCACCGAAGTCACCCGCCACACCTGTGCCGACGAAGAAGCCGTAGCACGGCCGCAAAGTGAATGCGCACGCCCAAGGGTGGATGCAGCCATCGGCCCATTGTGCGGGCTACAGTCCATAATCGCTCCGTCGTGTATGGCGATCGTCATCGAAACGCCGCATCGCAGTGCCCAACCAGGCTGATCTCGTGCGCGATGCCGATTGCATTCCGTGACAAATCCGGTACAAAACAGTGCGCGTCACAAGGCGATATGATAAAGTGCCTCGGGTTTGTATGTACGTACAGACAACGACGGGGAGTGGGAGCATCGAATAAGGAAAGAAAGGAGGCACGCGCTTGCGTACGATGACTCGGGGGATGAGTGCCGGTGTAGTGCTGCTGATGCTTTTCGGGTTGATTGTGTCGAGCACGACACCGGTCAGCGCGGCATCCGATTATTACAAGGAGAAGGGGCATTACCTGTACGGGCAGTTCCGCGATTATTGGAACGGCAACGGCGGGTTGGCCCGCTTTGGGTTCCCGATTACGAAGGTCTTCAACTCGAAATCAACCGATAGCAACATGTACCAGACGCAGTATCTGGAGCGCGCCGTCTTCGAGGAGCATCCCGAGAACAAGGGCGGCGCGTTCGAGGTACTTGGGCGTCGGCTCGGTGTCCTTTTTGCCGGTACACGCATGCAGACCGACCCAAACTTCAAGGCGGTTGCGAAGCCGAGCGACGGGCGTCTCTTCTTCGATACGACAAGCCATACTATCGGCGGTAGCGATCCCGGCAATGCGGCGATCCGTGCGTACTGGGAAGCCGCCGGCAATGGCAATCAGACGCAAAGCATCGTCGTCTTCGGCTATCCGATCTCCGAGCCGTTCGATGAGCAGGTAGCGGCGCCACCCGCCGGTGATGGCAAGACGCACCGCGTGCAGTATTTCGAGCGCTATCGCCTCGAATACTACCCCGACAATCCAGACCCCTATAAGGTGCAGCTCGGCCTGCTCGGTCAGTCACAGGCGACGGCGGACAATCTCGATCCCGCGCTGCTCGCCCCGGAGCCCGCCGGTCAGCAGCAGCCGGATTGTATCGGTTCGTGTTCCGCACAGCCGCTCCCCAAGAGTTTCGCCGGATTGCATGTCGGTGACAATGCAGACGGATACGGCTTCAACGTGGATGCTAACGGACTCGACGCGGCCAGCAAAGACGTGATGTTCGGCCAGGTGTCCGGCGCGGGATTCACCTGGATCCGCCAGCAGGTACGCTGGAGTTCGTACGAACCCGCCAAGGGGCAGTTCGGCAATAACTACGTCGCGCAGGTGGATGCGCTCGTCAATGCGACGGCTGCGAAGGGGCAGAAGATTCTCTTAAGCATCGAAAGTTCGCCCGGTTGGGCGGGTGCCAACGAGGGCCTACCGAACAACCCGAGGGACATCGGCGACCTGATGTCCTTCATGGCGGACCGCTACAAAGGCAAGGTGCAGGCCTACGAGATTTGGAACGAAGAGAACTATGCGAAAGAGACGGGTGGGCAGGTCAACGTCGGTGCCTACATCCCCATCCTCAAGGCCGGCTATCAGGCCCTCAAAGCCAGCGATCCGAATATTACGGTCGTCTTTGGTGGGCAGACGCCGACCGGTGTGACGGGGCACCCGGAGATCGCGCTCGATGACGTGCAGTATTTGCAGCAGATCTACGCGATCAACAACGGTGAGGTGAAGAAGTACTACGATGTGCTGGGCGCGCACCCCGGCAGCAACTGCAACCCGCCGGACAACTCCTACCCGGACAACCCACCGACCAACAACTGCGGCACGGACCCGGACGGGGGGAGAAGCTTCACGAAGGACAACTCGTTCTACTTCAAGCGGATCGTACAGTTGCGCAATGTGATGGAGCAGAACGGGGAGAGCGGCAAGAAGATGTGGCTCACCGAGTTCGGCTGGGACAGCAGCAGCGTGCTGGTGCCGAACTACCAGTACGCGCAGTATGTCTCGGAGGATCAGCAGGCGCAGTACCTGATGAAGGCATTTGCGCTCGGCAAATTGTATTCGTGGATGGGCGTGATGTTCGTCTGGAACCTCAACTTCTCCTATACCCTCCAGGCGGCGAAGGGCGGCGACGCCGTGAATGATGAGAAGTTCGGATGGAGTGTTTTG
>JBBSFO010000135.1:0-9679 GCA_038238655.1 Thermomicrobiales bacterium
GGGACGACGTCGGCGGTGAGATTCGCCGCTTCGCTGGTTGACATGAGCGCAGTTTCCCTTCCGCAAGCAGAACCCTTTTGTCGCGCGGGAACGGTAGCATGCGTGCGCGGCCATGACAATATCATGTGAGGGGAAGGTTATGGCGTAAAGCGCAGCACGTACATGTTGCTGTCCGACAGCGCATTGAAGACGATACGCGTTCCATCCGGCGCCAGTTGCCATTCGTCCTGCGCGACGCGGAAGGGGAGCGCGGCGCGATCGGTGAGCGGTGTCATGTTGAGCGTCGCGACATCCATGCGGAGCAACTGATCCGCGCCGTTATCGGTTTGGAAGGGAAGAACGATCAGGGATTTGCTGTCCGGTGACCAGCGCACGCCGCCCGTCAGGGGCAATTTCCGCTTCGCGCTGCCGTCCGCATTGACGATGAAGAGGCCGTTGTCCTCCGGCTTTTCTTCGAGCGCCGCGAGGTAGACGATTTGCCCGCCATCGGGCGAAAGGCGGACGCCGCGCGGCGAGAAGGCGTCCACAACACGCGTCAGCGTGCCCGCACCGAGGTCGAGAATGTAGATGCCGGGGTTGCCGCCATCCGTGTCTCGCCCCGTGAAGAGGAGTCGCTGACCATCCGGGAACCACGTTAGTTCGGCCGCTCGCACGGTCGTGCCGCGTGTTCGGGCATTCGCGCCATCCGCATTGGCGGTCCAGATGCGAACGAGCCGGTCCACGTTCGAACTCGGCTGCGCGCCCGGCGCACGTTCGAGCCACGCGACTTGTCGGCCATCCCGCGAGAACCAGACGTACGCGGCGGCGTTGGCAATCGTCGCCGTGCTTTGCTTGCCAAACTCCTGAATGCGCGTCACCCTGTTGGCGAAATCGGGGAAGGCGATCCGGCTGCCATCGGGCGAAATCGTCGCAGCGGACGGGAAAAAGACGGTTGGCGGGCCACTCGCATCGGCGGGCACGGCATAGGTCGCCGCAAGCGGTTGATTCGGCACAGCATCAGTGTACAGGACACGCGCGCCGTCTGGATGCCAGACGGGATTGCGGCAGCAACCGCCATCGGTCAGTTTGGTCGTCGTTGGCTTGAATGGTTGCGACACCGCAGTTGGCGCTGTGGCAGCCGTCGTCGCCGTCGCCACAGCAACGACTGTTGGCACAGGCGTATCGGTCGGTGTCGGCGGTGTCGCGGTCGCCGCGTCCTGGGCGGCGTTCCGCGCCTGGGGCGTCGCTAGGGGCGGGGGCGGTGCGATCGGACTCGGGATGATCGTCGGCGGGATCGGCGCTGGCGACGAGGGCGGCGCGGTGTGCGTCGTCGCCCCACTGCTGCACGCGGCAAGAAGGATACCGACGAGCAGGGGGAGGAAACGCCCGCTACGCATATGGCTCCCAGGTGGGATAGTTGACGAGAATACCGCCGCCGAAATGGATGTCAGGCTGATCGCGGAGCGTCGCCCACTGGCGCGGGTCGTCGAGGTTCTGCGCGAAGCTCGTGCCGCCCGCGCCGACACCGAGCGTCAGACGATCCCAATCAGCGGGGATGAGATTCATCGGGTTCGTCGTGCCGCTTACGCCGTTGATACGGATTTCGAGATGGAGGTGCGGCGCGCGGTCACAGGTCGGGCTGTATGGATCACCCGAATGCGCGACGACATCGCCCGCCTTTACCTGCTGCCCGACCCGCACGAGCGTCGTCCGCTCGCGGAGATGGCCGTACATCGAGATGTAGCCGTTCGCGTGCTGAATCGCCAGATTGTGCGGGGCGGAGCCGTAGGGCCCATCTATACCGAGCACTGTCCCATCGCCAATCGCGACGACATTGCGGCCACAACGGGTGGCGAAGTCAATACCGAAATGGATGCCTTGCCCAGCGGCGTACAAGTCAGGCCAATTCCGCTGTGCCCAGACGCTTGCTCCGTACCCCTGCGAGACGAACCACGTATCGGGCCCCGGTTGCTCCGCGAAGGGTAGTCTGAACTGCGGCGTGTCTGCCTTCGCCTGCACCGGGGCAGAAACGGGGCGTACCGCGTCGCTCACAAACAGCGTCGCCGCGACAATCGCGCCGACCAGGAGGAGTTGAAGGATGAAAGGATGACCACCCCGCAAGGCGGCGCAAATCTTCTGTCGCATGACCGCAGTATACGGAGCGACGTCACGATGAGCAAGGGTGTCAAAGAGGGAGAGAGACTGAGCGCAGAGGACGCAGAGGACGCAAAGAAACGAGGAAATTTGTCTGCATCCTCTGCGCTATTCCCATCTTTTGCCCTATGCATGGCGGACGGTGCGGCGAAAGAGGAGTGTGCCGAGAAGGAAAAAGCCAACTGCGAACGCGCCGAGGGCAATGAGGTTGTTGGGGTTCGATGGGATGCCGCGGAGCATGATGTTTTGCAGCGCCTGCACGCCATAGGTGATCGGCAACGCATAGGAGACAACCCGTGCCCACGGGTAGAGTGTGTCAATCGGTAGGAAGAAGTTGCCGAAGAAGACCGACGCGAGCAGGATCAACATCGCATACTGCACCGCCTGCGTCTCGGTGGTGGCGACCGCCGAGATGACCAGCCCGAGTCCGAGTGCGGCAGCAATCAGGAGGGCGATCGTGGCGGCGAACTCCGCGTAGCTGCCCATGATCGGCACCTTGAGAGCGAAACGGAGTAGCGCCGCGAGGATCGCGCCGGTGATCGCCGCGACGAACGCATAGCCGATGAACTTGCCGAACACGATCTCCGGCGTCGCGCTCGGTGTGACACGGAAGAGTTCCGTCGCACCGCTCGTCCGCTCGCGTACGAGCGTGAGCGCGGTAAGGGTGATGCTAACGTGCTGGAGGAGCAGGGCGAGAACGGCGGGCGCATAGAAGGCGATGAAACTCGCGAGCACCGGCGCTTTGTTGTTCACTTCCGCCTGGAACGGTGCAACGAGCACTTCGGCGGGTGGCAACTGGAGCGACTGCGCGCCCTGCTCGGCATTCTGGCTGTTCGTGATGAGGTCGGCGGTCGCCTTTGCATCCGGTTGGCCGGTCGCGAGGTTCTGGGGCAGACTGGCAGTCAGGTTCCTGATGATCGTTTCTACGTTGCCCAATGACTGATCTACTGCCGCCTCGCGCTGAACCAGATCGTCATTGGTATTCGCAGGCGCATTGAAATAATGCTCCGCACCGGCGAGTAACTGCTCGCGCGTGCGGAGATCGGATTGGTTGTTCGCGGTCGTCGCTTGCAATTGCGCGAGGATGTCCGCTGCACCTTTCGCGTCCCGCGCGCGGATGCGGTCTGCGTATTGGCTCGTCGTCGTTTGCATTGCTTGCGTGTACCCTTGAAGTGGTGGGCCCGATGTTTCCTGATTCTGACTCTTTGCCTGACTGACGACGGCGATCAGCACGCGACGGTTCAGTTCATTCGCCTCGACATAGGAATAGAACTTGAGGTAGTTCGCGCGCACCGGCTCCAGTTCGTTGTAGGTAACATTGAGCAGTGCGTGCTGTCCATCGCGAATCCGCTGATACGCATCGGCCGGCAGCGCGACGACGACGGATGCTTTCCCCGCATTGATGAGGCTCTGCGCCTCTTCGGGGGTGCGGACGACGCTTTGGAGTGTGAACGGGAACTGGAAGGCGTCCGCGTAGTCGGCATTGTTGGTCGAAAGCCCGGTTTGCGCGGGCACAACAAGAACGGTCGGCTGCTGGACGACCTGCCCCTTAAAGGCAGTGCCGAACAGCAACAGGATCGCGAACGGCCCGACGACGAGACCGAGCAACAGGCGCGGCTGACGGAAGATTTCGTGTAGTTCCTTGCCGGTAAAGGCGACACCGCGCACAATGGCGCGCAGGGGGCGGTCAAGCAGCCACGGGCGGCGATGCGGGAGGGCGCGGGTTGCCATCGTTAACATCCTGTCCAGCGTCGCGCGCCCCGGAAACGAGACGCACAAAAACATCATCGAAGGTGAGGACATGCGGCTCCATCGAGAGGCAGCCACCCTCTTCGCGATCGCAGTATTCCGAGAGCGCGGGCAAATCGGTCGAAAGGTTGTCTACCGTGACGCGCACATCTTCGGGCCGGTCAAGCAGTTCGACCTCATGAACAAACGGGAGCGCTTGGAGGCGCATGACAATATCCGGGCGCGGTCGGTCGAAGTGGATGTCGAGCATATCACCGCCCGTCGCTGCGTGGCGCAGGTCCGCAGGGGTGCCGGACGCGATAATCGCGCCTTCATGGACGAGCAATACCTGATCGCAGTATTCCGCCTCCGTCACGTACTGCGTCGTGACGACCATCGTTTTGCCTTCGTCGCGAGCGCTTTTCAAGCCATCCCAGATACTGGTGCGGAGAATCGGGTCAATGCCGGCCGTCGGCTCATCGAGCACGAGGAAATCCGGATCGTGCATCATCGTGGCGGCGAGCGAAAGGCGCCGTCGCATGCCGCCCGAAAGGTCCGCAGCGCGTCGTGTGCGCGCCTCCACGAGGTCTACATAGGGCAGGAGTGTAGCGATCCGCCGACGCGTTTCCCACCACGGCATGCCGTACAGCGACGCCGCAAAGCGCATGTTTTCTTCGACGGTCAGGGCGGGATACAGGACGAAATCCTGCGGCATGTACCCAATCCGCTCCCGATCGCCGCGCCGTAGCTTCCACGGATTGCGCCCGAACAACCGGACTACGCCGCTGCTCGGCTTGTACATGCCGAGCATCATGCGAATTGTCGTCGTCTTGCCGCTACCGCTCGGGCCGATAACACCGAGGATTTCGCCCCACGGCACCCGAAACGTGATACCGTGCAGAACTTCTTCTTTGCCAAATTTCTTGGTCACATCGTCGAAAACGACTGCCTGTTCCGCGCCGCTCGGACGTGTCGCTACCCGCCCGGCTGGGCGTTCCCTCGGCAATAGGTCGTTGCCATTTTCCGGTGCCCTAACCGGCACGGGTGGCGTGTCAGATTGATGAATCGTTGCGCGCTCTGCCATCAGTTGTTCTCCCGCATTTCCCAATGGTTCCCGGCGGGAGTGAAAGCAGGATTGATGCCACGGTAAAAAAGTAACCGACAGTCGGTAAACGACCGCCTTATCCGGTCGCGGTGATTCGGTAGATGATGCCCTTGGAATCATCCGTCACGTACATTGCCCCGTCGCTGCCGATAGTGACACCGACCGGGCGCCCCCAGACTTGCCCCGGATTGTCCGCGTTGCCGGGCAGCCAGCCCCACGCGAAGTCTTCCGGTTTGCCCGGTTGGCCGTTCACTATCGGCACGCGGACCACTTTGTATCCCGTTTTTACCGAGCGATTCCACGAGCCGTGGAAGGCGATGTAGATGCTGTCCTTATAGGACTGTGGCGCGGCGAACGTATTGCCAAAGGTCAGGCCGAGCGCGGCTGAGTGGGCCTGGAGCGGCACATCGTCCGCCGGCACATTCGCGCACTTCGTGGCGTCCTTGTATTCGGGGTTCGGGTTCGGGCCGTTGTAGCAGAAGGGCCAGCCGTAGAATGTGCCGTCGGCAACACGACGCAGATCGTCCGGCGGCAGGTCATCACCGATGCTGTCGCGGCCATTGACCGCCGCCCACATCTGGTTCGTGCCCGGTTGCCACGTGAAGCCAACTGCGTTCCGCAGACCAGTCGCGAAAAGCCGACCATTTTTGCCGTCCGGGTCATACACGCTGATCGCGGCGCGGCGGCTATCTGTTTCGTTGCAGACATTGCATGAGGAACCAATGGCGAGGTAGAGCCGTCCGTCCGGCCCAAAGGCAACCGTGCGCGTCGCGTGGCCGCCGGTCGGCAGATTCGGGACGATCACTTCCTTGTCGCCCTGCGCCTGCATCGCATTGTTCGGCGCGCGAAAACGGGAGACCTTGTCCGTTTCGCCGACATACACCCACTCCTGATAAAAAGCGAGACTCGACGGCTGACGGAGATTGCTCGCGAAGACGACTGTGTTGTCCGCCTTGCCGTCGTGGTTCGCGTCCGGCACAACGAGAATGCGACCGTTTTGGTCAGCGACGAAGAGCGTCCCGTCCGACGGCCGGACCGCCATGAAGCGCGGCGCCCCGAGGCTTTGGGCATAGACATCAATCGTGAAACCGGCCGGGAGCATCACCGTCCCGCCCGGTAGGCTGTGCGCCTGCGGCGGTCCCGTCGTCACGGCGATAGCCGGAGCGGGGGTCGGATTCGCAGTTGGCGGGGGGCTTGGTGCGGTGGTTGCGGCCTGCGCGGTGATGGCCGCTGTGGCCGTCGGCGGCGCGCCCGTGGGTTGGGCCGTCGGTGATGGACTGACCGGTGACGAAATTGGCGCCGTGGTCGCGCTATTCACGGCTTGCGTCCGCACGGTCGCCGTGCTCGTGGCAACGGCAGGCAGGGTCGCGGTCGCTTTGCCGCCGCCACATGCCGCGAGCACAATGATGCAGCAGCCGATCAGGAGGAAGGGAGTCATTCGAGATCGCGGCACAAGACACCTCCGACGCAGTTCACCTGCACCCGGAGCATTCGTACTGCACGGCGGATGCCAGCAAGCGATGCGTGCCGCCCTGCGGGTTACGACGAGAACGCACCATGGATGACGACTGCGACACCAAGCATGAAGAAGCCGACGGCGATCGCGACAGCGACGTTGCCTTCCTCGAAGATTTTCTTCTGCAGGTCGGTCGGCGTGAGCCAGTCGAAGATGCGATAGCCGACGAGCAGAAGCGCCATACCCGCAAAGGCATAGACAATCGCCGAACCGAAGACGCGCAAATCATGTCCCCAACTCACCGTGACCTCCGCTCTCTTACCAGCAACCGATGTGGCTATCGTGCGTTACTCCAATTTGTTGCACAGAGCATAGCACAGAACGGCGACTCCTTTGCGTATTGCGCAGAGCGCCGCTCATTTGCGAACGAGCAGTAATGTGGTCTGCGGCGGGATGAACCAGCGCGCGCCGTCTTCGGTCACTTCGAGATCGTCTTCGAGCGCGATCATGCCGTAACCTTCGACGAATGTGCCGATTTCGAGGACGTAGCACTGGCCGGCCTCAATGATCTCGTTCGGTTTCTCGCCGTACCGTTCCCACCGAGGATAGAATCCGCCCCCGCCGTCGTGCGCGACGTGGCCCAGTTGATGGCCGAGACCGAAGTGCCATTCCTTGCCGCGCTCCTCGAAGAAATCGCGCGCCGCCTCGTCCACCTGCCAACCGGGGATACCGGGCCGCACCGCAGCGAACCCCGCCATGATCGCGCGCTGCACCGTCTCGAAGTCTCGTTTGACTGGGAGCGGCGCATCGGTCTCCCCGTCTGCAAGAAAGTACCAGGTGCGCTGCATGTCGGAAGAGTAGCCGTCAATCGTGATGCCGAAGTCGAGACGCAGCAGTTTACCTTTCTCGACACCATTCGTCGTCGGGCCAACATGGCCGATGGGCGACTGATCGCCCGCCGTGACGGTCGGGTTGTATTCCTTCTCCCACGAAAACCCGTAGCCACGTTCGCGGCAGCGACGATGCAGGAATTGCTGTATTTCCTGCTCGGTCGTGCCGATCTGTACCCATGCGATCATCTCCGCGAAGAGCAGTTCCGTTTCCGCACACGCATGCGCAATCCGCTTTCGCTCCTCGGGCGATTTGCGGCCCCGGACGCGCGTCGCCACCGGTTCGGCGGAGATGAACCGCGCGGGGTACGGAGTCCCGTCCAGCGCGTTATTCAGGTTCAACCACATGCCGTGGGTGAGGCCGTCCGCTTTATCGTTGTCCGCGCTGTAGTTCAGGGCGATCGTGCGCGGATCGAACCGGGCGACGATCGCCCGCAGCGGCTCGCTCCATCCCTTGACGTACCCGTGCGGTGTGTAGATACCGCCCGCCTCGATCTGCGCGACATCGCCCGTGCCGACAATTGCGTGCGCCTCACCGGAGCGCGTGATGATGAACGCGGACGGCCACGTCGCGCTCGCACCAACGACCATCGGAATCGAAGGATCGCAGAGCGTACTCGTCTCCCGCCCCACCAGCATCCACAGGTCTATGTCGAGTTCGTTGAGGATACCGACTGCCTGCTCCACCTTCTCTTTGACCAGTTGATTGACCATATGCTGCTCCTCTACCGGCGTTCATTTCCTGAGATCGAGCCAGTTGCTGGTTCGCGCGCCAGCGCTCATGCCCGGCGGGTCGTCGTACGCATCCGTCGTCACTTCCCACCGAACGCCATATGGATCATCAATGATGGCAACAGCCGCGCGGTGCGTTGTCACCGTACAGCCCGTTTCCGGTGCGACGCGCCGCAGGCGGTCGAGTTCTTCCGCAGTTACCTGAAGGCCAAGATGTGATAGCCGCCCACCTGCGGTCGCGCCATCGCTCGCTTCGAGCGCGAGTGCGAACCCGCGCTCGTAGAGCATGATAAGACGGAGCGAGATACCAGCCGATTCGGCATCGTCCCACCCCGCACCTTTGGGGAGCGTTCGCCATGTATCCCCGACCGGCGCTTCCCGCCATGCGACGGAAAGGCCGAACAAACGCTGGTAGAAAGATTCGGCTTCTCGCAAGTCCTGAACTCTCAGCGCGATATGCGTGACACCGCGATACCGTTGCACTTCACGTTCCATCATGTTCCCCTTCATACCCGCCCGATCAGCGTTTCGCCCACCGATATGACGAACTGTTCAAGGGCGCGCGGATCGGGGGCGGTGGGAAGACGAAGGATGAGGCGATGGACGCCGAGGGCAGCGTATCGTTGCGCGTCGTCGCGCGTGACCGGGCCGCGCGGCGTGATGCTGATTTCCAGTGTGCCGAGGGCTACCGGGCGCGGATACTGCGCGGCGGCTGCGCGAATCTCGTCAAGCGCACGGGCGGTGGCGTCCACACTCATGCTGAAGCCATACCACCCATTGCCCTGCTCGACCGCGCGACGATACGCCCCCGGCGAACGCCCGCCGACGACAATGGGCGGGCCGGGTTGCTGGATCGGTTGCGGACGCGCCTGCACGTTGGCGAACGGCGCGAACCGACCCTGATGCGCGGGGTTCGCGTCGCTCCAGATCGCGCGCATCGCGGCCAGGTAGTCGTCGGTGCGTGCGCCGCGCTCCGCGAAGGGGATGCCGAGGGCGCGGAACTCCGGTTCGAGGTAGCCGACGCCGATCCCGAAGATGAACCGCCCGCGCGAAAGCACATCGAGGCTGGCGATCTCCTTGGCGAGCACGAGCGGGTTGCGCTGCGGCAGGATGATGATGCCGGTGCCGAGGCGCACGCGGCGCGTCTGCGCGGCGAGAAAGGTGAGCGCGATGATCGGATCGAGAATCGGGTCGTGCGGCTCCATTGGGGAAGGTGGCTCGCGTGGGTCGGGCAAAACAACATGCTCGCCCGCCCAGAGCGAATCGAACCCAGCCTCTTCCGCCCGGCGCGCGATGCTGCTCGCAATCTCCGGATCGGCGCACGCTCCGGTATTGAGATCAAAAAGGCCGAATGCGAGCGTGTCGGTCATGATTGCCTTCCTCTTTCTCGTTGTACCACAGACACGGCAAAGCATTCTCACGATTGTCCGTTACAACGATACCGCAGAAGCGTTATTCCGGTGCTGTATTGCGGTGAACGTACATCTTGCCGCACTTGGTATACTACGAAGGAGTGTTCGGCAGTGTCAGTATTTTGTGTATTTGATGAGGTTTTGGTATGCGCGCGAGACGAATGCTGCGGCACGCCGTGCCGGTCTTGATCGGGCTGCTCGTTCTGTCGCTCATGCCGTTCGA
>JBBSFO010000136.1:0-9610 GCA_038238655.1 Thermomicrobiales bacterium
AGGCTCGTCTTACCGGCGTCTACATGCGCCAGGATTCCGATATTGACAATCGCCATGCGCGACACTCCCGTTGAAGAAACGTCCGACCGCTGGATTCTTCAACGACTGCCGCATTGGACTCTCCTTGTGCATTGTGCGAAGGTGTCGAAATCGGCTGGTCTGTCTCGGAATGCGCCTCGAAACGACACGCACCAGACCCACAGAACCAGACCGGCCCGCATTCTATCAGCATGACTCGTGGCGCCGCCAGAGGGTACCTTCGTCACTCGCCACCGTCGGCAAGCGATTGCGATGATGTTGCTTGCCGACGGCGGCGAAGAGAGACGCGCCCTCAACGAATAGCGGGAATGCTACGATAGTGCACCGCTGGCGAGAGCGCGGACTTTGAGAACGCCGTACAGGATATCGAAAGTTGGGGTCGGGACGCCGAGGGTTTTGCCGCGACGGACGACCGTTCCCGTCAATTGCTCCAACTCGACGCGATTGCCGCGCTCATAGTCAATGGACATCGAGGTTTTCTGCTCGTAGAGGAATTTCCAGACAACGCCCATCGCCGTTTCCGCCGCGTCGTCGGGGAGCGCGACGCCGGAGGCGCGCCCGACCGCGATGCACTCGTCAATCAGCGTCCGGTACAGCGCGTCGCCTTCCGGCGTTTCGCGGATCGGGCCGCAGGGCATCTGGCAAACGCTCGTCATCGTCGCGTGCGGCGCTTGCATGACGAACTTCTGCCACAGGGCGACACGCGAGTTCTCGGCGACCTCAACCGCGATGCCCGCCGCACGCAGGGCGTCCGCGATCTTTTCCACGCGGGGCGTCACGCCGCCGGAGAATTCGCCGAAGACGACGCGGCGCAGCGTGCCCATCTGCTCGATCACGCCCGGTTCGGCGAGCGTCGAGCGGATAAAGGTCGTCCCGGTCAGCACGTGCTCCGGGCCGAGGATCGTCGCCAGTTGCTCCGCGCTGTCCACACCGTTGAGCACCGTCAGCACCGCCGTTTCGGGGCCGATGATGGGGCGGAGCGCGGTCGCGGCTGCTTCAGCGTCGTATCCCTTGACGGTGAAAAGGATCAGATCGAAATCGCCCGTCGCCTCGTCTGGTGCGCCGACCGCGTTGACGGACGGGAGATGATAGGTCTGCTCCTCCGTTCGTACTTCCAGACCGCGCTCGCGCATCGCCGCGAGGTGCGCCCCCCGCGCGACAAACGTCACATCGTGTCGCTGGTGCGCCAACATGCCGCCGAAATACCCGCCCAGCCCCCCGGAACCCATCACCAGAACACGCATGATTTTCCCCTCCTCATCATTGTGACTCTATGGATGTTCGCTTCGTCATGGTGCGTATCCGATGCATCAGTGTACGGTGCGGGACAAGGCTTTCATAGTCCCGGAAGATCCCCCCTCCCCCGCTGCGGCGGGAGAGGGGTGCCTTTTCTCAAGGCTTCGACCAACGCTGTTGGGGAATGCTACGAAAACCGCGACGAGTTCCCCTCCCTCGCCGCAGCGGGGGAGGGGTCAGGGGAGGGGGGAACCCCGCTGCACCAGCGCGCGCAGGCGGCGAAGAGTGACATTCCAGTGGCGGGAGACGGTGCGCGGCGTCAGGCCGAGGCGGGCGGCGATCGTGCGGGTGTCCAGGCCATCCTGGATGCGCAAAAGGAAGATTTCGCGCTCGTGATCGGGGAGGCGCGCGACGAACGCCGGGAAATCTATGCCGTATTCGTGCCAGGCGACGGGTGCATGGGCGCGTGAGGGTGTGACGGCATGCCGTTCCGCGCCGCTGTTCCATGGAGCCGTCGTGGCGGGGAGGCGGCGCTCGTATGCTCGGAGCAGCGAATACAGCCGCCAGCGGAACATACCGAATAGATAGGTTGCGAACCCCGCTCCCGTTGCCTCCGGTCCCGGCCACGTCGCGACAAGCCCGGCGAAGATCGGAAACGTTTCTTGCACCGCGTCGTCACGCTCCAGTGTCGGGAAGGCCCACGCTGCCCGGTGGGCCATCTGCGCGAGTCGCGGCCCGACGGACAGCCAAAGAGCGTCGCGCGCTCCCCGGTCGCCCGCTCGTGCGGCCCGCGCCAATTGGCCCAGCCAGACATCTTCTTCCTCAGACACATGCCAGGGCCGGTCCGCTCGCGGCGTACGCGCGGTCATACGGCGTCGGGGTGTGGGGAGTCGCGCCAGCCGCCGGCCAGCAGCGCGAGCGCGGGGCGAATTGCGTGCGTGCCGTGCCGGGCGCGCACGGCATCGAGCGCGACATTGATTCGCTGGAGGCGTTCGGGGCGGTCGCTGAGGAGCATCAACTGCGCGCCGCCTGCACCTAACCCGGCGGCGCGCACGCCGATCAGTCGCACCGCCCCGTACCCAAGCCGCGCGAGGCAGGGGTCGAAAAGGCTCCACGCCGCGTCCAGCAGCACTTGCTGGGCATCCGTCGCGGGGAAGATCGTCGTTTGCATCCCCACCGAGCGGAAACTGCCGTCCCGCAACCGCAGCGCGACGACCCGCGCGGCGCGGCCATGCGCGCGCAGTTCCGTCGCGGTTTCGTCGCAGAGGATCGCGAGCGTCGCCCGCAGCAGCGTTCGGTCGCGCGTGTTCTCGCGCAGCGTACGCTCGTGGCCGACCGATTTCATCACATGGCCGACGGTGAGGGGCGTGTCGTCCTCGCCGCGCGCGTGGCGAGCGAGGGCGGGGCCGAGATCGCCGAACCGGGCGCGCAACTGCACGTCCGGCACGCGTGCCAGTTCGCCGAGTGTCTTGACGGCAATCGCGTGCAGCGCGCGTTCGGTCGCCGGGCCGATGCCGGGCATTGCGGCGACGGGCAGCGGCGCGAGAAAGGCCGCCTCCTTGCCCGGCGAGATGGCGCGGAAACCGTCTGGTTTGGCGGATTTCGCGACGATCTTCGCCGTCGTTCGCCCGGTCGCGAGGCCGATCGAGACGACGAGCGATAGTTCCTCCCGCACGCGGCGGCGGATGTCGAGCGCGATCAGTTCGGGCGGACCGCTGACGCGCTCCATGCCCGTGACATCAATCGCCGCTTCGTCCGGACCGGTCATCTGGACGAGTGGGGTGTAGGACATGAGAATCGCGCGGAAGCGGCGTGCGAGATCGCCGTAATGCGCGCCGTCCACCGGGAGAAAGAGGGCGTGCGGGCAGCGGCGCTCCGCTTCCGCGATGGACATGCCGGAGCGAATGCCGTACACCCGTGCAGGGTAGGACGCGGCGCAAACGACGCCCCGACCACCCTTTCGCCCGCCGACAATCACCGGCAACCCAACCAATTCGGGCCGACGCGCGATCTCAGCGGTGGCGAAAAACGCGTCGAGGTCGGCATGGAGGATGGCGCGCGGCCATGTGGCGTCAGGTTTTGGCGCGGGCGCTTTCGGCGGCGGGCCGTCAGTATCAATAATTTGCGGGAGCGGACCACGAAAGGCAAGGGCAATGACGGTCATCGGGTTCCTCCTCATACGTGCGAACAAGCGCAGGCGACAGGCGTGGTGCCGCGTGCAGCGTCGTACCGGAGAGACAGGGAACGCCCCGAAGACAAGAACAAGTGTTCTGAATATAGGGAGCGGAACGGGCAAAGTCAAGGTGCATATCCCTTCGGGAAGTAGCGAGTAACGAGAGACACGCTGCGGAAAACTCCTCGTTACTCGCTACCCGTTACTCGTTACTTTGCGCGCCCCCTCGACATGTGTACGTTCACTGTGTATAATCCGCATATCCGGTTGAGGGAGCCGGACTCGACAATAACAATGTGGCGGGGAGTGAACAGGGATGGCGACGATGCAGCCCATGCAAGGGAGCAGAGTGTGGCAGGCGGTCCTCGAGGACTTGCAGGAGCGCACGCCGCGCGGCTCCTATGAGACGTTTCTCCGCGGTACGGAGATCGCGGCGTTCGATGCCGATGACGCGCGCCTGACCGTCGCCGCGCCGAACACATTTGTCCGTGAGCAACTGGAAAAACGGTTTCATGGGCCGATTGTCCGCTCGCTGCGCGGTATCCTCGGCTATGAGGTCGCGGTGGATTTCACCATCGTTGGTCGCCCGGCGAATGAGGACATGACGCCGGGTCGCCGGACGCGTGCGGGCGATCAGCACGCCGAGATTCCGACCATCGCACCGTCGCCGAAAATGCCCGCGTACCAGGAGTATCAGCAGCCGGAACTTGCGCCGACACCCGCGCATGGCCTTAACCCGCGCTATACTTTCGACCATCTGATTAAAGGGAAATTCAACCAAATGGCGGCGGCGGCGGCGGCGGCGGTCGCCGATACTCCCGGCCGCTCCTATAACCCGCTCTTTATCTACGGTGGCGTGGGATTGGGCAAGACGCACATCCTCCATGCTATCGGGCACTATGCGATGGAAAACACGCCCGGGTGCCGTGTTCTCTACGTCTCCTCCGAAACCTTCACGAATGAGATGATTAACGCGATCCGCGAGAACCGCAACGAGGAATTCCGCACCCGCTACCGCACGATAGATATTCTGCTGATTGACGATATCCAGTTCATCGCGGGCAAGGAGAGCACGCAGGAAGAGTTCTTTCATACCTTCAATGCGCTGATACTGGCGGGCAAGCAGATCGTGATGACGAGCGACCGCCACCCGAAGGTGATCGTCACGCTCGATGACCGGCTCCGCTCACGCTTTGAGGGTGGCCTGACGACCGACGTGCAGACGCCGGACCTCGAATCACGCATGGCAATTCTCCGGCAGCGGGGCGAGGAAGCGGGGGTGCATGTGCCGACCGAGGTGGTGGACTACATCGCGCACAAAATCCAGTCGAACGTCCGCGAGTTGGAGGGCGCGCTGAACCGGATCGTCATGACGGCACGAATGAACGGCGTCGCGGTGACAATGGATGTGGCGACGCAGGCGCTCAACGATGTGGCGCTGAACAACCGCCGTCGCCTGATCACGCCCACGCGGATCGTCGAGGTGGTGGCGAAGTTCTACAACTGCTCGGAGAAGGAGATGCGGGGCCGGGGACGCTCCAAGGACATCGTCGTTCCACGGCAGGTGGCGATGTACATCATCCGGCACGAGACGGACCGCTCGCTCGCGGACATCGGCACGGAACTCGGCGGTCGCGACCACACGACCGTCATCCACGGCACCGAGAAGATCGGAAAAGAGATCGAGACGAGCAACCAACTCCGCCAGGAAGTCCTCACCATTCGCGAAATGCTCTATGCGGACTGAGTATCCGCGTGTGTTGCGCTCCACGCGAAGTGTATCCGCGCGTAGTATGATGCCCTGAAGCGGCGAGCTTTCCGACGTACGGGTTGCGAACGGGCCATGGGTCCACCCGGCGTCGCGATCTCGCCCGGTGTCCCGTCGCGTGTGTCGTATAGGAGGCCCCGATGTTTGCTGTTCGTCCCTCTCCGCTGGCTGTCGCTGCTGTTCCCCGCCCGGATCGTGACACGCTTCTTCCCCTGCTGCGCTGGCTGATCCTCGGCGCGGCGCTGGGGCTTTGCCTTCTCGCCCTCAACCGTGCCGATGCCGTCGGCGCGGCGGCGCCCGCCAATTGCATCCCGATTAACCAGACGTCCTGCCTCAGCAACGGCGTGATCTACACGAACGGCACTGCCACCGCCACTATCGGCCAGCCGAATTCCATCGTTCTTCCCAGCTACGCCGTACCCGGCATCGCATACCCCTTCTTCGGCTATGGCGGCTATGTTGGTGCCAACTACTCCCCGGCCTTCCCGGCGTACTACGGCGGCTACTACAACAACTTCTTCAGCGAGAATTACGGGTATCTGGGGACGAACTGCGACCCGAAGGCGTGGTGGTGCCTGAACTACGAATATACGGGCAATGTCTTCTCGAATCTCTTCTCACCGGGCACTGGTGCGGCAATGGTCAACACCCCTGCGGTCGCACCGGGTGGCGCCGTGACTCCCACCGTGATCTATCGCCCAGCCGAGGTCGTCCAGCCGACGGCGATTACTCAACCGGCGGCGCTCAACGCGCCCGTCCAGACGCAAACGCTCGCACCGACCGCAGACGTGAAGGTCTTGAGCGTGCAAACGACCACCGCACCGGCAGCCAGCTATGACGGCCGCGATGACGGCAAGTAGTTTGCTCGATGATCTGACTGTTGATGCGGCGTACCGGTAACGGTAGGGCCGTCCCGGACAGTGATAACGAGGACTGCATCGCCCGATACGCTCGTCACATAACCCAGGGCGCGTACAGTGCATCTGCCGAGAACCGTACGCAAGGACATAGTCCAAGCAAGCCGCCACCCTCAGGTGGCGGCGTTCGTTTATCGCGGATTTGGGTGCCCTTTCGAAAAGCGCCATGTTCGAGACGCAGTGCAGCGTTAGACGCTCGTCGGCTGCGGTGTGAATCGCACGGGCATATGCTTGATGCCCCCGATGAAGCCGGAGCGGAGGCGATCCACCGGGCCGGCCAATTCGATGTCGGGCAGGCGGGCAAGCAGCGTCTCGAACATCACCCGCAACTCGAGGCGCGCGAACGATGCGCCGAGGCAGAAGTGCTGGCCGATGCCGAAGGCGATATGCTCGTTGGGCGTCCGCCCGACATCGAACGTGTTGGCGTTCGGGAAGACTTCCTCGTCGCGGTTCGCCGAAGGGTACCAGAGCAGGACCCGCTCGCCCGCACGGAGAGGCTGGCCACCCAATACCGTATCGCGCGTCACATAGCGCATCATGTGCGCGACCGGCGAGGTCCAGCGCAGGATTTCCTCGACGGCGGTTGGCAGCAGCGTGGGGTCGTTTTGCAGGCGGGCGCGCTCCTCTGGGTGCTCGAACAAGGCGAGCAGGCCCCCGGAGATGGCGTTACGCGTCGTCTCATTGCCCGCGAGGATGAGCAACTGGCAGAAGAAGAGCAGTTCCTCCTCGGAGAGCGATTCGCCGTCCACCTCGGACTCCACAAGGACGCTGACGAGATCGTCCCGGCGGTTCTGTCGCCGTGCCTCGGCCTGCCGCTTGAAGTAGGCGAACATCTCCATGCGCGACCGCGCCGCCGTCTCCGGCCCGCTTCCCGGCACTGTCTGATACTCCGGGTCCTCGGAACCAAGTCCCTGGTTCGTCAACTCGAACATCAGGGGCCAGTCCTCCTGCGGGATGCCCATCATGGAGCAGATGACTGCCAGCGGGAGGAGCGCCGCGACATCGGTCACGAAGTCGCAGGAGCCGCGGGGCGCGACGTCGTCAATAATTTTGGTGGTGATCTCGCGCACGCTCGGTTCGAGGAGGGCAGTCGCGCGCGGCGTGAAGCCTTTGTTGACGAGGCGGCGGAGCCGTACATGGCGCGGCGGGTCCGTGATAATCATCATCTTCCCTGCCCCGATCGTCGTGGATGGGTCGCCGGGGTTGGCCGCCATTGAGATGCCCTGCTGCGAGCTGTAGGTCGTCGTATCGCGGGAAACCGCGATCAGATCGGCGTATTTGGTGACGGACCAGAAGGGGATGAAGCGATCATTGCCCGGATTCCAATGGATCGGTTCCTCGGCGCGCAGCCGCCGCCAAATTTCGTGCTGCCGCCCTTGCACGAAAACATCGAGATTCGCGAGATCGTTCTCCTCGATTTGTAGTGAAGAAACTTGAGCCATCATGGAACCTCCTTCATCGCAGGGTATTCGACGGTGAACACTTGCACATTATTCTTCAATCAGGGAAATCGCCTGGCGCGGGCAGTACCGCACCGCTTGCTCCACCTTCGGGCGCACGTCCTCACCGGGATGCTCGATCAGCACATAACTCTGATCGTCGTCCCGCAACTGGAACACTTCCGGCGCTGACAAAACACACCGCGCATGGCCCTCGCACAAATCATGATTAACGATCACTTTCATCCTATTACACCTCCGGAAAAACATAGCCGACGCGCCGGACGAGTAATTGATTCCTTGCGCCCCGCTGTCGTCACCCACTGGGCATCACAAAGCAATGGTGTCTGCGAAACGTTGTGTCGGCATTGTACACGCAGATGTCAAGCAGTTGTTCGCAGGTGGTTGCCCCTTTGCGGGCTTTGCCAGTGACAGGAGATTTCACCGGGTGGAAACCGTTGCTACACGAATTGCCTCAGAAAATGGATTTGTCCTGAATTTCACAAAGTGCGCTATACTCTACCACGATGAGTGACGAGACGGAACAGTACACACCTGCGGACGCTCCGCCACCCGGGCGGCGGTTGCGTATTCTCGTCATCGAGCCGACGTACGGCGGGTCTCGCCGCGCGTTTATCGAAAACCTCGTCAACTACAGTCGGCACGAGGTCGTGCCGCTGACGTTGCCTGCCCGCTTCTGGAAATGGCGGATGCGCGGGGCGCACTACGAACTGGCGCGGATGCTCAACGATGTGCCCGGTTCGTTCGACCTCGTGCTGGCGGGGGAAATGCTCAACCTGCCCGCCTTCCTCGGCATGACGCGCCACCGGCTCCGGGACGCGCGGGTAATCGTCTATTTCCACACCAACCAACTCAGTTTCCCGCTGCCGCCGTGGGAAAAGCGCGATGTGACACTGCCGCTGGCGAACCTGGACGGGATGCTCGCGGCGGACGCGATCTGGTTCAACACAACTGAGCATCGGGATGAGTTCCTCGAAGCCCTGCCCCGTCTCTTGCGCGTCTTCCCGGAGTACCGCGCGCTGCATGTCGTGGACATCGTCGCGGCGCGGAGCCAGATACTGACGCCGGGGATTGATCTGCGCGCGCTCGATGCGGAGCGGGAAACGGCCCTCGCCACGCCGCTCGCTCCGGGGCCACCGGTGATTCTGTGGAACAGCCGGTGGGATTACGACAAACGCCCGGACATCTTCTTCGCTGCATTGCGCGATCTTGTCGAGCGGCGCATCCCCTTCCGGCTCGCGCTGGCAGGGACGAACCCGCATGGTCGCTCGCCGGAATTCGAGGAGGCGCGCGACGAGTTCGCGGCGCAGATTGTTCACTATGGCCAGCGCCCCTCGCGCGAGGAATACGCACGTCTTCTGTGGCGCTGTCAGTTGGTCGTTTCGACAGCGGAACATGAGTATTTCCCGATGGGTGCGCTCGAAGCGATGCACTGCGGCTGTATTCCAGTCCTGCCGAACACACTCGCCTATCCCTCGTTCGCACCTGCCACGAACCTGTACCGACCGGGGGAAGTCGGCTCGCTCGCCGAGCGGATCGCCGCCCTGCTGCGTGCCCCGTTTCTCCCGGACTCCACCCCCTTCCGCGACATTGCCGCCCGCTACGACATCGCCCACGCCATCGCGCCGTTCGACGCAGGGTTTGACCGGGCGGCAGAGGGAACCTAACCCCCGACCCCTTCCCGCGAGGAAGGGGAGGGGAGGGGAGCCTGCGTAAGATCGTGGCGTTCCACATAACGCCGCGATGCCGCGATGAGTCACCCCTTCCCGTGTCGGGAAGGGGCTGGGGGTTAGGTGTATACTTTCCTCGCACGCAATGGCGCGTGATAGGTACCGACAAGCAATAAAGGGCGGCAGACGATATGAAGATTATTCTCGCGGACGAAATGGGCTTTTGTTTCGGGGTCCGCCGCGCGATTGAGATGGTCAATGAACTGGCGGATGAGGGAAAGTCTGTCCGCATGCTCGGCGATGTCGTCCACAACCCACAGGTCGTGCGTGATCTGGAAGGGAAGGGC
>JBBSFO010000137.1:0-9592 GCA_038238655.1 Thermomicrobiales bacterium
GATTGGGGCTGTCGGGATTGCCCCGCGCGCGGTGGGTGCGCGACGGGTTGACCTTCGCGCTCTGCGAGGGGCTGATGCCGGTGGTTGGGTTGCTGATCGGCCAGCGGCTCGGGACGCTCTTCGGCGCAATCGCGGCCTACGTCGCGGCGACGATCCTCATCATCATCGGTGGCCTCGAAATCAAAGAAGCCGTCATGGACGATGACGATGACGACGAGGGGTCACGTCTGACTGGCGAGAAACAGCGGCCGCTCGTGCTCATCGGCCTTTCCGTGAGCCTCGATGAATTGGCGGTCGGGTTCGCGCTCGGCGTGCTGCACGTTCCTCTCGGCCCCGCGCTCGCATACATCGCCGTGCAGGCGTTTGCGCTCACCTTCGTCGGCCTGCTGATCGGGCGGCGGCTCGGCAGACGCTTCGGCGCGCGGGCGGAACTCGCCGCCGGTGTCGTCCTTGCTCTGCTCGGCGTTGCCCTCCTCATCAGCGACCTCAGCGGCACGCATTTCGTCTGAAACCTGACGCCGAAACGGGGAGAACCGCAGAGACGCAGAGGACGCAGAGAAACACAGAGCAAGAGAGAGAAAAAGAGAACGATCTTGCATGCATTTCTGACAAATCTCTTTTCCCTCTCTGTGTTCTCTGCGTCCTCTGCGTCTCTGCGGTTCACTTGGCTTCCGTTGCCCCCGCCGCGACGCCTTCTTTGGCGAGGTCGGCCTCGACCATCATGCGGACCAGGGCGGGGAAGTCCACAGTCGGTTCCCATGCGAGGGCGCGTTCGGCCTTCGCCGCCCCGCCGATCAGCAGGTTGACTTCGGCGGGCCGGTAGAACTTCGGGTCCGAGCGGACGTAGTCGCGCCAGTCCAGCCCGACTGCCGCGAAGGCGCGCGTGGCAAACTCCTCGATCGTGTGCGTCGCGCCCGACGCCACGACGTAGTCATCCGCCTCATCCTGCTGGAGCATCGCCCACATCGCGCGCACGTAATCGCCCGCGAAGCCCCAGTCGCGCTGCGGTCGGAGATCGCCGAGCACCAGTTCGTGCTGCTTGCCCGCGACGATGCGCGCCACGCCATGCGTGATCTTGCGCGTCACGAACTCCAACCCGCGCCGGGGACTTTCGTGATTGAACAGGATGCCGCTGCACGCGAACATGCCGTAGCTTTCGCGGTAGTTGACCGTCGCGTAGTGGCCGTATGCCTTGGCGAATCCGTAGGGCGAGCGGGGCGCGAAGGGCGTCAGTTCGGTTTGCGGCACCTCGCGCACCCGGCCAAACATCTCGCTCGATGACGCCTGGTAGAAGCGCGTGCGCGGGTTGGTCATGCGAATCGCCTCGAGCATCCGCACGACGCCAAGCCCGGTCACTTCGCCCGTTAGCACCGGCTGCTTCCACGAGAGCGGCACGAAGCTGATCGCGCCGAGGTTGTACACCTCGTCCGGCTGCGTGATTTCCAGCACGGCAACGAGCGAGGACTGGTCGAGCAAATCGCCCTCGACGAACTCCAATGCGGGGATAATTGACTGCACAAACTCCTGCTTCGGATTGTGCTGCCCACGCACCATGCCGTAGACCTTGTACCCTTTCGCGACGAGGAACTCGGCGAGATAGGTGCCGTCCTGCCCGGTAATGCCGGTGATCAGCGCGGTCTTCATGCCACTGTGGTTCGTTGCCGGATCGTCACCGGGGCTTAAGTACCCCGCGACCCGCGCGAGATGCTGCGCGTCTACGCCAAGCGTCGCTGCAAACAGCTCCAATAACGCCGGGGAAATGACCTGCACTTCGCCCCGCTCGTAATTGGAGATAGACTCGCGCGATAGGCCGACGCGCTCCGCCAGCATTTTCTGGCTGATCCCCGCCTTGATCCGCGCGGTACGGATTGCATTGCCAAACTCTTTCATCGCCACTCGTGACCTCCTGTATCAATCCACCAATGCCCAATGGTAGCGTAGATTGACGTACTGAGCAATGTACTGGTAGAGATGATGCCAGAAAACGCGTGATCCTTCTTGATGCCTCTCTCACAGCCGTGAATCCGGTATGATAACTCACGTCATTTCGTGATAGCGGCTTGGTATCTCAATCGCCAGCGATGTACGTACGCATTACGCGTACAAGCGAAATCACTTGCGGAAATGAAGTGAATGACCTAGAATAGGCGATAGGTGACATCTATCGGTTGCGAGAACGTCGGGCTAGGAGACTTTCCGTCTGCCGCATGCATCACGGGGTGGCAGGCGGGAAATCTGCTCGGAAGGTGCCCGTACTCCCAATCGGACGGCGCGTGCATGTCGAAGAAACGAGGGAAAAGGATGGGAGAGCCGGACTACGACACAGCACTACGCCGTCGGCGCATCTGGGGCGTGCCGCCCGATGTCGTTGAACAGCTAATTGTGGAATGCCAGCGCCAGCAGACGGAACTCCGCGCCCGTGTCAAAGAACGCGAAGAGCGGCTCGCTCGTGTTACTACCGAGCGGGACGAAGCGAATCAGACCGTTGCCTCTTTGCAGGAACGCATCGCGCGGCTGGAGCAGGAGAATCAGGAGATCGCTAACCGCCCGGAGATGATCCGCGAGGAAGCATTGCGTTTCGTCGTGGACGCTTGGAGCGAGGCGCAGACGCTCCGCGAGCAGACCCGGCAGGAGATCGAAGCGACCGAGACTGAAGCGCGCGCGGAAGTTGCGGAGATGCGGCGTGTGTCCGTGGAGGAACGACAGCGCCACGAGGCCGAGATGGCCGACGAACGCGCGCGCTATGCAGCGGAAATGACCGAAGAGCGACAGCGATCCGCAGCGGAAGTGACGCTGGAGCGACAGCGGTACGAAGCGGAGATGGCGGAAGAGCGACAGCGGTATGAGGCGGAAATTGCCGTCCTTCGCGAGCGCCGGCAGCGGGCGATCACCGAACTCGAATCGCTCGCTGCTGGCCTGCTCGGCCAGGCGGCACGCGGCGCGCCACGTCCGTCTCCAACCCCACCGGTCACGGAGAACGCGGTACCGCTCGCGACGGCATCGCTGCCTGCGGAATCAGACACGCCCGATCCGGACACCTCGGTGACCGCTCCCGTGAATGGTGGCGTGGGGGAAGATCAGTTGCTTGCCAAAGCGCTTGATGATCTCGAAGCGATCCTGAACGCATCGCGCCACGCGAACGGGGCGTAAGACCCCACCCCCCGGCCCCTCTCCATCGCGGGTGCCCTTTGGGCAGATGAGAGGGACCGGGGGTAAGGTTCTCCTACCCCGCGATCAGCGCGCGGCGACTGACAAGGGGAAGCTGTGTCATCTCGGCGAAGGAGAGCGCCTGATACGCCTCGCGTACGAGCGCGTCTTCCGTTTCGCCGTCATCGGGGCACTGGACGAGGCCGAACTGCACATCCAGCAACCCTTGTACCGCTTCCTGGATGTGTTGCGCGGCGATTTCACCGCCTTCGGCAGTCGTTTCCGGCAGGATGACGATGAAGGAATAATCAGGCTCGCTGGCGATGATGTCGTTGTTCCGCAGCACCGTCGTCGCCGTTCGCAATGTTTCGGCGAAGACTTCCTGCGCGGTGGCGATTCCCCGGCGCTCCACTTCCATTTCCCATTCTTTCGCTTTGCCGACGAGGAGGGTAAAGGGGCGGCGATAGCGGACGGCACGTGTCACCTCGGCGCGCAGTCGGTCCCGGCCCGCGTCCGGTTTGAAGACGCCCGTCGTTGGGTCAATCTGCGTCAGCGCCTCGATTACTCGCCGATTTTCCCGCATACGCCGATACACACGGCGTAGCAGCGAGCTGACCCAGATTGCCACGAAGCCGAGCGCCGCAGCAATCGCCCCGCCGATGATGAGCCAGAGGAGCGACGTCTTCGTGTCGAGGACATACGCGCCCGCAGCCGCACCGATCGCGACAATGAGAATTGCCGGGATCGTCACCCACATGCGGGGGCGCCAGGTACCGATCAACAGGCTCAAGCCGGTCGCGGCGAGCAGCAGGAACCGCGCGTTGCCGGTCAGCTCGATCGCCTGTAGGGCGACACCGGCAACGGTGAGGAGCAGGAGTAGCCCGACCGCCACATCCGATGAACTGGAGGGCGTGCGCGGGCGTGGCTCGCGTATCGCGGGCCGGTCCGCCGTCTCCGCACGCTTCGATGCTGCCTTTGCCATCTTCGTTTCACCTCGTCAATGGATGCATATACGTTGCCGTGTGGGTTCCCAACCGCGATCTGTGAGACGGGCGGGAATCCACACGACGGTGCTGAATCTACGAATCCTGGCTCGTGCGAAGGCGGACACGCAGCCGGTATGGCTCTTCTTCCTGCACATCCTCGATCTCCGTTACCAGTGTGCGGAGTGTCGTCGCCAGATCGGTCGGGCCGCTGTAGCCGATGCGCATCTCCAATGTCCCCTGGGCAAACCGGCGGACCTGTACGTCATGGACGCCGGTCAGCTTCTGGAGCGCGGCCTGGAACTGGCCGAGGTCCGAGAAGCGGACGAAGGGGTACGCGACGAGTGTATAGTCGCCGTCCGGCTTGCTCGCGGGCGGGGGCGCGATCACGCGCTCGTGCTCGTCGCGTGCGATCGTTGTGAATGATTCCGACTGCGGAATCGGGCCGGTCTCCTCCATCGAGGCGTCAACCGCTTGCTCCATCACTGGCATGGCTGCTTCGGGCTCCGGTTCCATCGTCGTACCGGACTCCGTTTCCGTTTCCGTTTCTGTTTCCGTTTCTGTTTCCGTCATCGCGGGTTGCGACGCTGTCGGCTCCGGTTCTGAAGTCGCGTTCACCGCCGTATCCGGTTGCGACGTGGTTGAGGCCGTCGGCTGTTCGGCTTCAGCGCGTGTGGTTTGCGAGGTCGAAATCCCTTGCAGTACGTGCTCAAGCCCTTCGGCGGACTTGCGGAGCGCCAGTTCATCCTCGGCCAGTGCCGCCGTCATGGTGCGGATATGGTTCTCGAGCAGGCCGACCCGGTCGGTCATCGCTGCGTTCTTTTCCGTGATCTCATCCTTTTGCGCCGAAAGCGCCGCGTTTTCCTGCTTGAGGGTGCGGATGGATTCGGTGGCGTTGTCAATGATATTTCGCAGCCGCGCGTACAATTCAGTACGATAATCCGTCGTACCTGCTCCCGGGATGAGTGCCAGATCATCAACCGACTCGACGGATGACTGATCCGCGTAATTGGTCAGCGCCGTTCCTCGATCTTCGTTCAGCGGTTCAGTCGCGCCGGGGTCGTGCATCTCCGTTCCTCCATCTGCCAACGTGCGCTGTTCACCTGCTACGTCGTACATACTGATGACCGATGCTGTCGCCAATCGAAACCTCCTTCTGCTGCGTGCTACGCCGACGCGGCGGCTGGCACTGTGATCGTCACGATAGTGAAGTCACGTATTGCACTGACCGCATCATTCACGACGAATAATCCATGAAATCCCTAATAGTTCGTCATACAAGCGAGCGTTCTCACTGACTATAACGCGAGACCACGAATAATAGTACGGCCTAGTTTTGAACTCTGGAAAATCTGTAATACTGGCGCAGTTTTTATTCATCTGTGCGTAGATAACGCGGGCCAGATGGACAGCCGGAGAAGCAGCCGGATTTCATCCATATCTGAAGCGACGATCAATGATGGTTCCGCGCGTTCGGAGCCAGTACTGCAGCAATCGGCACCGCGTCTACCGCGCTCATGACGAAAGAGCTATCCGTCATTGACGTTCAGGACTTCGCCGATGTCGTCACGGCCCGGCAGCGATTGTAACGGTGAGCGTCGCGGTGTAGGTGCCAGATGCAGCGTCAGCGGGGATCGTGAGTTTGGTGTTGACGGTTACCGTCGCCTGGCCGGTGCCGGTGTTGACCGCCGCATTGTAGATTTTTCCGCTCCCGGTCGGGATCGCCATCGGGTACGTGATGCTATTCGTCGGCGCGGTGCCGGTCACGCCCGATGTGCTCGTGCTCGTGATCGTGTGATTCGCTGCCGGAATCGTGTCTACTCCCTTGGTCAGCGGGCCGGTGGATGCCTGAAGATTCCATCCCGCACCGCTGCCTGTTGAATCATTGACTCCGACCGCAAACAAGGCGGTACGCGTCACAGGGTCGCCTGTGAGCGTCGCACTGTAAGAAAAATTGGCCGGCTGCGCGGTGATTGTCAGAATGCCGACAAAGGTGAAACCAGCCACCAGTGTATCGTTTTGCGTGTCTGGATTGGTGACGACGACATCCACATCGCCCGCCGCATGGGCGGGGGTTATTGCGGTGATCGTCGCGCTGTCCACGACTGTGACACCCGTCGCGGCACTACCACCGAATGTCACCGTCGCGCCCGCGACGAAATCAGTCCCGGTAATCGTGATGGTCGTGCCCCCATCAACCGTTCCGCTTGTCGGCGAGAGCGACGTCAGGTTCGGAGGCGCGATATAGGTGAAGCCGGCGACGATCGTATCATTTTGCGCGTCCGGGTTGGTGACGACGATGTCTGCCGGGCCGGATGCATCGGCGGGGGTCGTCGCGGTGATTGTTGTACTGTTGACCACGGTCACGTTGGTAGCGGCGAGTCCGTCGAAGGTCACCGTCGCGCCCGCGACGAAGTTTGCGCCCGTGAGTGTCACGGTCGTCCCGCCCGTCGTGCTGCCCGAGGTCGGGCTAATGGAGACGAGATCCGGCGCTGCGATGTAGGTATATCCGTTCGTCAGTGTCGCCGTCCCACCTGGGGTCGTCACGACGACATTTACCGTCCCCGCGCTCCCGGCGGGCGTTGTCGCGGTGATCGTCGTTGTGTTGACGAACGTGACGCCGGTCGCAGCCGTTCCACCGAACGTGACGGTCGCGCCGCTGACATAATTCGTGCCGGTGATCGTCACGCTTGTGCCGCCGATAGTCGGCCCGGTCGCCGGGCTAATCGTTGCGACCGTCGGCGGGGCAACAAAGGTGTAGCCGTTGCTCAGCGTCCCCGTGCCGCCCACAGTCGTCACAGCGATATCTGCCGTCCCCGCCGGATGTGCGGGCGTCGTGGCGGTCACGGTCGTGCTGTTAACGTAGGTCACATTGGTTGCCGCACTACCACCAAAGGCGACGGTCGCGCCGTTGATGAAATTCGTGCCGGTGATCGTCACAGTATCTCCGCCGACGGTTGAACCGGACGTTGGGTTGACCGCGCTCACCGTTGGCGCGGCGACGTAGAGATAACCGTTACTCAGCGTGCCGGTCTGCGCATCAGGGTTGGTGACGACGACATTCGCCGCTCCCGCGCTCCCGACGGGCGTCGTCGCGGTAATCGTCGTTGTATTGACGAACGTGACGCCGGTCGCGGCGCTACCGCCGATGGTCACGGTCGCGCCGCTGACATAATTCGTGCCGGTGATCGTCACGCTTGTGCCGCCGACGGTCGGCCCGGTCGTCGGGCTAATCGTTGCGACCGTCGGGGGAGACACAAACGTATAGGCGTTCGCCAGCGTCGCGCTCTGCGTGTCCGGGTTCGTGATGACGACACTGACGATGCCCGCCGCGTGGGCGGGCGTCGTCGCAGTCAACGATGTACTGTTGACGAAAACGACGCTGGTCGCCGCGCTGCCGCCGATGGTCACGGTCGCGCCGCTCACGAAGTTCGTGCCGGTGATCGTCACGCCGGCATTGCCGTTTGTTGTTCCCGAGGTGGGGGCAATACCGGAGATCGTCGGCGGCGGCGAGGCGAAATAGGTATACCCATTCGTCAATGTGCCGCTTTGCGTGTCCGGGTTCGCAACGACGACATTTACCGCGCCTGCCGCATGGGCAGGCGTCGTTGCGGTGATCGTCGTGCTGTTCGTTACACTGATAGTGGTCGCGCTGGTGCCGCCAATCGTGACGGTCGCGTTGCTGACGAAGTTCGTTCCCGTGATCGTCACACTCGTAGTACCATTTGTCAGGCCGGAGGTGGGGCTGATCGTTGCAACGGAGGGCGCGGCCGCCACGATGTAGGTGTACCCTGCCGTCAGCGTACCGGTGCCACCCGCAGTGGTGACGCTGACATTGACCGGGCCGCCACCCGCATGGGCGGGCGTCGTGGCGGTGATCGTCGTCGCATTGACGAAGGTAACGCCGGTCGCGCCAGCACCGCCGATCGTGACGGTCGCGCCACTGGCGAAGTTGGTGCCGGTGATCGTCACGCTCGTGCCGCCATTCGTCGTGCCGGAGGCGGGAGCGATGCTCCCGACGGTGGGTACTGCAACGAAGGTAAAGCCGCTCGTCAGTGTGCCGCTTTGCGTGTCTGGGTTTGTGACGGTGATGTCTCCGGCGCCTGCCGGATGGTTCGGGGTCGTCGCGGTGATTGACGTGGCGCTCGCGACGGTAACGCCGGTTGCGGGCGTGCCACCGATAGTGACAGTCGCACCCGCCTGAAACCCCGTACCGGCGATCGTCACGTTCGTCCCACCGCTCGCCGTGCCGGACGTTGGGGTGATCGCGGTGACAGTCGGAGGCGATACGTAGGTGTAGCCGTTCGTTAGCGTGCCACTGCCGCCGAGCGTGGTTACGACCACATTTGCCGACCCGGAGCCGTGCGCGGGCGTCGTGGCGATGATCGTTGTGCCATTGACAACGGTGATATTCGTCGCGCCGCTCCCCCCGAAGGTCACGGTCGCACCGGCGATGAAATTCGTCCCAGTGATGGTTACGGCGGTGTTCCCGGCGATCGGGCCGGAGGACGGATTGACGCTGGCGACCGTCGGTGGCGCGTTGTATGTGAAACCGACAACCAGCGTGCCACTCCCGGCGGTATCCGTCACGATCACATCCGTTGCGCCTGCCGCGTGGGCGGGGGTCGTCGCGGTGATCGTCGTCGCGCTGACGACGACCACCGCAGTCGCGGCGGTACCGCCGACGGTGACGGTTGCGCCGCTCGCGAAGTTCGTCCCGGTAATCGTCACGCCCGTGCCGCCGGTCGTCGGGCCTGCAACCGGCGCAATGCTCGCGACCGTCGGCGCGCCATAGACATATCCGCCGACTTTCGTCGCGCTCCCGCCCGTTGTCGTCACAATGACATCAGCCGGGCCGCCGGGATTGCTCGGCGTCACTGCTGTGACGGTGCTGGTGCTGACATACGTCACAGTCGTCGCCGCAGTCCCACCGACCGTGACCGTCGTGCCGCCGTTGACGAAGTTGGAGCCGTTGAGGGTGATCGTCGTGCCGCCCGCTGTCGTCCCGGCGGCGGGCGCGACGGTGGTCAGCGTCGGGGCGGCGCGATACGTATACGCGCTCGCCTTCGTGCCCGACGTGGCATCTGTGTTCGTCACGATCACACTGACGGCCCCGATGATCCCGGCGGGGGCCGTCGCAGTGATCGAGGTGGCGCTCACCACCGTGACATTGGTGGCGAGGTTGCTGCCGAAGTTCACGGTCGCACCGGCTGCGAAGTTCGTTCCCGTAATCGTCACATTCTGGCCGGCCGCGAGTGGGCCGGAACTCGGGGCGACGGTCGTCACGGTCGGCACGCCAAAGGTGAATCCGTTTGCCCGCGTCCCGTTCGTTCCGTCAGCGTTCGTGACGACGACATTGGCCGCCCCGGCGACGTGACTGGGCGTCGTCGCGGTAATCGAGATCGCGCTGACGACCGTGACATTGGTCGCGGGTGCGCCGCCGAACGCCACCGTCGCGCCAC
>JBBSFO010000138.1:0-9584 GCA_038238655.1 Thermomicrobiales bacterium
CACATGGGCTACCGGGTGAGCGTCATTAATCCGGCCCAGGCACATCATTTTGCGAAGGCGCTGCTCAAGCGTGCGAAGACCGACGCCATTGACGCACAGACGCTCGCGCAGTTAGCAGCATTGCTCCAACCCGCGCTCTGGGCACCGCCTCCTACCGTCTATTATGAAGTGCACCAACGCCTTGCCCAGCGCGACGCCCTCCTCGATGTGCAACGGCAACTGATGAATCAGTTGCACGCGCTGCTGTTCGCTCCCCTGGTGGTTGCTTCGGTCAAGGCGCGCATGGAGGAGTTGATCGAAACGCTGGGGCAGCAAATCAGGGCGCTCGACGCTGAGGTGCGTGCGGCGCTCGCTGCCGATGCCGCCTGGGCTGCCTCGGCGGCACGCCTACAAAGCATCAAAGGCGTCGGGTTGATCACGGCCGCATGGCTGCTCGTCACGACCCTCAACTTCACGATCTGTTCGACACCGGAAGCAGCCGTCGCGTACGCCGGGTTGGCGCCGAACCCGTACGAGTCCGGTACCAGCGTGCGCGGGCGGAGGCGTATTGGGCATACGGGGAACGGGCGGATGCGCACGGCGCTCTATCTCGCGACGCTCAGTGCCGCGCAGCACAATCCCGTCATCAAGGCATTCTATGAGCGGATGCGCGCTGCGGGCAAGCCACCGAAGGTAGCGCGCTGTGCGGCGGCGCGCAAGCTGCTCCACATTGCCTGGGCGGTCGTACGCAATGAGGAAGATTTCGACCCGGAGTATGCGCAGCGGCACATTCAACAACCCGTAGCAGCGTGAGCCGGGAAAGTGCCCGGGAGAGTGAGGGGAATGCCCGAAACTGCCGATTCAGGGCTTGACAAGCGATACCGTATCTTCCGTAACACTGGGCCCATATAATACTCTTTCACGATAGAGATGGCGCGATGACTTTGATCCCTTCGCGCCACCACGGATAGTTCGTCATCCGCGTCACCACCTTTGGATGATCCCACAATCGCTGCAACTCGCGCGTCAACGCATCCTCCATCTCCTCGATCGTCGCGAAGACTTCGTTCGCCAATCGTTTGCGCAGATGCCGGAAGAACTGTTCCGCCGGGTTCAACTCCGGACTGTACGGCGGCAATGACAACGGGATCACCCCTTCCGGCCAGACCACGGTCTCACCGCGATGCGTGCCCGATCCATCCAGGACGACGCCGATCCGCTCGTCCGACCATTCCTCCCGCATCGTCGCCACAAAGAGATTCAGGCAGAGCGTATCGACATGCGGCAGCAGCAGGCAGCAGCATTCCCCACTCTGCGGCGTGACCGCGATGTAGACCCAGACCCATTCGTACCGATCATCAACGATCCACGGTGGCCGATGGCCGAAAGTACACCAGCGACGCCGAAACCACCGTTTCAATCCGAAGCGGCCCTCGTCGAAGGCCACGACGCGCTCGACGGCCGCTTCCTTTAGCGTGGCGGCGAAGTTTGTTTGAAGGCCGCTTGTGCGGCGGCATCGGCTTTGGCATGACGACGGCGGCCCGTCTTCCACTTCACCTTCCGCCGTTTGAACTGGTACGAGATGCCGTGGACGCTCTTGTATCTGACGCCCCAGTGCTCTTCGAGATAGCGTCGCGCCTCTTCCTGCCCGCCGATCCGCCCCGCCTCCAACTCGATTTGCAACCCCGCCCATGCTTCCTCAGTCAGTTGCGCGGGTTTCCCCGCCGGATGATAGACGCGGGTGAGACCGGCCAGACCGGCGGTGCGATACGTCTGCCACCAGCGTTGGATCTGGCGCGGACTATAGCCGACGAGTGTGGCGACCCCGGGCACGTTCGTCGCCTCGCCACTTTTGAGCAGGCGCAGCATCTGGACGCGCGGCGCGGCGGCGGTGCCGCGCGCGCGCTGTTCACAATCACGGATTTCCTCGCTAGTTTCGGCAATCGCCTGCCGATACGCAATGTACATCCGCCCTCCCGCCGCGCATTACCCACATGCCATCACGCCAAGTGTATCGCGAAAGAGTATAAGGGTTACCTCACGAAACGGACACCATCGTACGCTACTGGTGCATCCGGCACGTTCGCTCTCCATCCGAGGGCGACGGCAATGTCCGCAACACGGTCCCGGAGTAGCGGGCGGATCGGCCGCAGCCTCGACGTGTTTCAAGGACCGCGTGCCGTTTTGGGACAGCGGCATGGCACTTCAGTAGCCGTTCCCGCGCGCTGTCGGGGTCGGCTGGGGTACACTCCAACTGGACATGACTTTTGCAATGAGGGTCATCGCATAGCCGCACTATGGCACGCGCCCGACCGCGAGGACGTTCCCCTCGTGACTGTAGCCCTCGGCGGCGTTCGCCGGGTTTTCGGGGGAGTCGGGGTCGCTCAATCGTGCCCACGTCTCCCGGTCCTCTGCTGACACATCCACCCGTCCGGCCAACATCGCGAACAACCCCATCGCCTCGAGCGTCATCTGCCGCTCCAGCGGCGTGAAGGGTGCCCATCGCTCGATCGACGTGGGCCGTTGCCAGACGGCCTCCAATCCCGCCCGTTCCAGCCAGCGGCGCAGGAATGGCGTGCGGCTGACTCCGATACGGGGGACGTTCCACATCCCCAAGTCGGTGCGCACGACTACCTCCATGAGGCGCGTGAGGAGGAGCGGCGGCAGCGGATGAAGGGGTATTGGTCCGGTGCTATCCTTGACGGCGACCAACCCACCGGGACGCACCACGCGGCGGAACTCGGCGAGGGTGGCGAGCAGTTGATCGTCGTCGAGGTACTGCGAGGTGTTGGCGAACCAGACGGCGTCGAAGTGGTTGTCGGGGTAGGGGAGCGTCGTCACGTCACCGACCTTCGCGTCCACGGGGCACGGCAGCGACCATTTCGCCACCCGCTGCTCGACCACCGCCACATTCTCGGGGGTCAGGTCGAGCGCAGCGATGCTCCCCGACGGGGCGACCAGATCGGCGATCCATGGGAGAAAGCTCCCGCCACCGCAGGCAGCATCGAGGACACGCCAGCCCGGTTGGATGCCGACAGCCCGCAGTTGGGCCTCGTACTCGGGGCGGGCCATCTCGAAGTGAGCGTCGAGCCAGTCGGTGGTGCTGCTGGCGATGCCGGTGGAGGTGGTGTGCGCGGCGGCGTGCGGGCGTTCGGCCATCGGGTCCTCCTGCGGGTCACTCCAAGGTGCCGGATTACGTGTCGAGAGGGATGCAGGGTAGCACCGCGACGGAGTGATCGCCATACACGCATCGTGGAAATATCTCCGGCGCAACCAATCATCGCGTCATCCATTGGAGAAAACGGCGATGCCGAACAGCGTTCGGGGTTGTCTCTTTAACCTTCGTTTTTCGGGATTAGAACAGCGTAACGCTAACGAAACTCTACGATCAATGGGAACGTCGCCCAATGGATTTTGTCCGGCACCGATGGCCTTGCAAATGCTTAGCCTTTCCGCTATAGTAACGCTGTATTATGGAACGCGAGGAACCAACCATGCAGACGAAAGCACTCCCGCACGACAAGACGACCGTCGCTCCGATTGCGGTACGGGATCATGCCCCCGAGCCCCCGACCAAATCGCCCCAGGCGTTCTACGCGAAGATGATCAAGCGGCCGGATGTCCGCGAGATCCTCACCCGCCTCGCCAAGATGGACCGGGAGGAGACACGCTGAGCGAGCGCTCGCGTGATCCTCGACATGAGTGAGACACCCCCGAACCCGCTGCTCTCGGAACTCACCAAACTCGATATCGCCGCCGCCGAACAACTGGACTGGACACGGACCGATCCCGAGACGACGGCGACGAAAGTCCGCCTCCTCACCACCATCGCCTCGTACTTCAACGTGCTCGCCCTCACCGATTTCGGTGGGCGCGTCGCACCGGCCCGCGACCCGCGACTCGTGGAGCAGGTGGTCGGCGCCGCCTTCCAGACCTTCCAAGGCGAAGACCCGCACCCCACGCCCTTCGAAAAAGCGGCGATGCTCCTGCGCGGCATCACCCAAGGGCACCCCTTCAACGATGCCAACAAGCGCACCGGCTTCCTGACCGCCGCCTACTACCTCGAACAGATGGGATTCCCCTTGCCGACCGGGGCAGCGCCGGATGCGGCGATTGCACTCTGTCTGCGCGTCTCGAAAGGAGACCTGCGGGACGTTGCCGCGATTCAGCGGGAGTTGCAAACGCTCTGGGGATGGCGAGGGGAAGACGAGGAACCACCGGCGAACAGGCCGTGATGGACGTGGGGCATCCCTTCAAGGGACCACCATGACGGCATACCTCTTCTACCCGCCGCCGAACGGGATGCGAACAGGAGCGAACGCTGACGCGTCGGAGAAGTGGGGCTTGTACGCCGTGAGTCAAGATGATGAGGAATCGGCAAGCACATGAACTCGGAATTGCGCGCGCCGCATAGAATGCGCTCGAGGTCGCAGAGGGGGAACATACGCTGCGTGGGGCCGGTCAGTTACGTCGAATCCGGTTGCCAAGTGTGAACATCAGCAGTGCCAGCATCCCGATCCCAAGAAAGCCCTCGACTGTCGTCAGCAGTTTCGCCACATGGCTGACAGGAGTCACATCCGGTGCATTCATCGTGGCGAATGTAAATGCACTATATTCGAGGTAATTCGCCCATATTAGCGAGCTACCTGAGGAAGTACCTGACCCTATGGGCGACAGACCTCCCAGCAAGAAGTACATGGCGGGGAATATTAGGACGAGCATCAGCGAGCAAAGCACGACCCTCGACGGACGCTCGCCGAACTCGCACACGAGGCCGACAAGGTGGTCGGCCAGCCATTTGGTCGTATGTCGCCAGAAGAACCTGAGTGTCCGCCACGGTCCCGCCGTGACACCGAGTTCGTCGTCGCCAAAGAAGGTGCGTGCCCGGAACGGATTGTTCGCCATCCGCTCCATCCGCCGCTCCTTGATATAGGTCCAGCTAGCATCCTCGTACCGGCCCAGCGCGGCGAAGTTGTTCTTCAAGGCTAGGTATACATACTTTGCCCGCAGGTAGTCTTGGTCAAGTTCCTCGCCGATTCCGTTGAGCAGTTGCCCACGATGGACTTCTGTGCAACTGAGATTGGCACCGAAGAGATGTATACCGGCGAGCGATTTGGCAACGGAGAGGTTGGTATTCTCGAGATTGGCGTGACACAAGTTAGCGCCCGTAAGATCAGCGTCGCTGAAATCAAGGTTCGTGAGTTGTGCGCCGTGGAAAAAGGCAGCGCGACAATCTGCGCCCGCGAGTGTGGACGAGCCGAGATCCGCACCATCGAGTCGCGCTCCCTGGAAGTCCGTCCCGCGATAATCGCCCCGCCATAAGAGAGAGCCGCGCAGGTCAGTCCCTTTCAAGATCGCACCACGGAGATTGACCCCACCCCGCGTCGCGCTGAACCAGGTAGGTGACGCGTCGAGCCGCGTCTTCACCCGGGCAAGCTCTACACGCAGGATGTCCGAGCTGAGATCAACGCCGCTTAAGTCTCGAGCGGAGAGGTCCAAGCCTGCAGGGCCACCGTTTCGCTCGATGAGTCCCAGCACCGCACCTCGTCCCGTGAGATGCCCGGTAAAGCGCACTGCATCCTGCGTTGTGTGAACTCGACAATAGCTAGTCCCGACGACGGCCCATGCGAGGCACGGTTGGCCATCTCGCCGGACACCTTGGCAATTAGCCATCGCGTCACCCCCGATGGTGATTCGCTTGTCTGACCGCGATTACGAACAGGTTAGGCTGCTATAATACAATGATGGAGATCGAAACGGTTAAACGAGACGGGCTGAGCTTCTCATTTCGCAACGAGGAAGAATTCGAGCGTATTTACCACGATATATTCGTGCAGGAGGAGTACGGTTTCCATACGGAGGTGGCGTCACCCTTCATTATCGACTGCGGTGCGCACATCGGCATGTCCGTCCTCTATTTCAAGCGCTGCTACCCCGGCTGCCGGATTCTCGCGTTCGAGCCGAACCCTTGGACGTTTCGCGTGCTACAGCGCAATGTCGAAGAGAACAACTTATCCGATATTACGCTAATCAATGCAGCCGTTGGTGATACCAACGAGGGAATCGACTTATTCATCAGTAACGAGACGGAGCATCCTTGGTCGTGGGGCGACTCGGCGGTGAAGAATAAATGGTATAGCCCGGCGACGACGCGCACGGTCTCCGTTCCTTGCCAATACCTGTCGATGCACATGTCCGAGACAATTGACTTCCTGAAGGTGGACATAGAGGGGCTCGAAACTGGCGTACTTACCGAGATTACGCCGAAACTCTGTCTCGTGGCGGAATGCGCGATCGAGTTTCATGGCAGCGCGGAGAATCCCTTGAATCGATATGAGGATCTCTTGGAGATATTGCGGAAGAGCGGTTTCGTATACACCGTGACGAGGGATGGTCACATCGTGAGCGAGCAGTATCTACGTGATCGGAATCCCGACTGGCTACTCGTTCGCGCAAAGCGCACCAACAAGTTTCGCCGCATATCGGAAAAGAATCGTGTTGGGCGCTTCGAGGAGTAAGTCAGACGGATCGCTGTGAATGAAGATGCTTATCGTCGCAGAGCGGGGAAAAGGCGACGCGAGCCAGCTACATATATTGACAGTTATGTTAGTCAGCAATGCTGTTCCGCGAGCACGCCGCAGTACGGGCAGGTTATACCTTCACTCCTTCTGCCGACATGATAACCTCCTCACGGCGTCCCGTTCCTCAGCATATCAAGTGATAGCCAGTTGGACGAGCTCGCCAAGCAGCCTCTTCGAAGGCTCCTCATGACCACGCTCCTTCAGAGCTCGACCAACACGGATTATCTGCTGTCGCAGTGTGACCCGATCTCCAGCACCCGAAACACCTGCCTCCCACGCTACCCGCTCTGCCACTAGTGTCTGATGTGCCTCTAACGCTTCCGGATGTATCGGTGTATCAGCAAGCAGGCTGACCGCTTGTTCCAATAAAGGGACAAGAGCTGTATTTGACAACTCGGTGTGGCCCACAATGATCGTCGGGAATGGCCCACCCTCCCTTTGGTCGCTCATCGTTCCGTGATCGGCCCTCCCTCCTTGCGCCGCCGTTGCGCCAGCGTGCGTCGGAAGCGATACGACTCGCTGCCTGTCTCGATGATGTGCGCCCGATCGGTGATCCGGTCCAGCAGTGCTTTGCACAGCCGGGTATTGGGAATCACCTGCGTCCACTCCGAAAAGGGCAAGTTGGTGGTCAGGATCACCGCCGCGCGCTCGGCGCGCTCCGCGATCACCTGGAACAGGAACTCGGCACCCACCTCGGCCAGCGGCACGTAGCCCACCTCGTCGATGGCGATCAACTCGTAGCGCGACCAGCGCGCCAGCACCCGGCGCAACTGCAACTGATGCTTGGCCTCGACCAGTTCGTTGACCAAGCCCGCGGCGGTCGTGAAGCGGACGCGCCGTTTCTGGCGACAGGCGGCCACGCACAGCGCCGTCAAGAGATGCGTCTTGCCGGTGCCCGAGTCGCCGATGAAGACGACCGGCTCGGCTCGTTCCAGATAGCCTCCCTCGGCCAGGGCGGCCAACTGGCTGGGCGAGATCTGTGGCGCTTGGCGGAAGTCGAACTCCTCCAGCGTCTTCAGCCGCGGCAGATGTGCCTCCTTGAGTCGCCGCGCCACCGTGTTGCGCTCGCGCTCCTCGAGTTCGACGCCGAGGAGGGCGTCGAGATAGCCGAGGTAGCTCTGATGTTCGCGCTCGGCCTGCGTAGCGAGACGACTGAATTGCCCGGCGATCCCGGGTAAGCGCAGTTGCTTGCAGGCCTGCTGGATCGTGTTTGCTTGCAGACTGGTCGGCGCGGCGCTCATCGCTCACCTCCCGCAGGCAGCAGCCGGTCGTAGGGCGTGACATCGGGGAGCGGGCGTTCGAAGCGGGCGAGAGCGCCAAGCTCCACCGTCGCCGCTGGCACGCGCGCGTGGTCGGGGGCAGTCACCAGGTGGTGCACCGCCGCGCTATCGGTGCAGCCGAGGGCCAACGCCTGCTCGATCGCCGCCCGCAGCCGCGGCTGTCCGTAGGTGCGACCCAGCTGCAGCAGTTCGATCATCGCCTTGGTGCCGCCCTGCCGTCCCTGTCGTGCCATCAGGCCCTCCCAGAACCGGTCGTAGCTGGCGGGCCAGCGCCCGAGTTGGCGCCATTGGTCGAGCGGTTTGCTGCCGGCCAGGGCACCGGGCTTGTGGGCGAGGACATCGAGATAGTGTTCGAGATCGAAGATCTCCTGCTGGCGTCCGTAGCAGCGCTCGTGCCGGGCGACGCAGCGCCCAGCGTGCCAGATGGCGACGGTGGTGGCGGAGAGTCTGATCTCGACCGTCGTGCCGGCCCGCAGCGGCACCGAGTAGGCGTTCGTCTTGACTTTGACGCAGCCGACGCTATTGACGGTGGGGAAGCTGACCTCGTCCAGGTCGAAATCCTCGTCGGCCAGGGGGAGCAGGTAGGTCCGCTCGGTGAGCAGTGCTGCCCCGACCGTCTCCTGCCGCCCGCTGAGGATGCGTCCCTCATCTTCTCGACAGGCGTGGAGGAGTTGGGCATTGAGGTCGGCGAGGTCGCGCGCCCGGGGCACTGGCACCCAGTGCTGGCGGCGGAAGGTGCCGACCTCATTCTCGACGCCGCCCTTCTCGTGGGCCTCTGCCGGGGTGCAGAACTCGGCCGCGAAGCGCCAATGAGAGCGGAAGGCGACGAAGCGCGTCGTCTCTTCCCGCCGCGAGCCGCGCAGCACCCGCTTGATGGCCGCCGACAGGTTGTCGTAGCGCAGTTGGCGGAAGACGCCGCCGAAATACTGGAAGGCGTGCTCGTGGGCGTCGAGAAAGGCCTGCTGGGTGGCATGGCGATAGGCGCGATGGAAGGCAGCGCCGCTGGCCATGCTGCGCAGCACGAAGACCTGCAGCGTCACCCGCTCATCGCCGAGGTCGGCCACGGCGTCGTACCAATCGACCTGTGCCTCGCTCCCCCAGGCATAGCGCTGCGGCACGAAGGTCTCGCGCCGCAGCAAGCCGAGGGCTGCTTTCCGTTCGCGGACGTAGCGCCGTACCGTCGACTCGGCGATCAGGCAGTCGGGCACCTCGGCGCGCAGGCGCTGGTAGATGCGGTGGGCGGTGTGGCGTTGCTTGCGGGGCGCCCGCTGATCTGCCGTCAGGATCGCCTCGATGAAGGGGGCGACCGGTTCCAGGCGTGGGCGCGGCCGTGGCTGCGTCGACTGCTCCACCGGGACGGCGGTGCCTAACGCCTCCCGCACCAAGCGCCGATGGACGCCAAACTGACGCGCGACCCCTTGAATGGTGCCGATACCGAACTCGTACTCGCGTCGGATCTCCTCGAATAGCTCCACCGTGGCTTTCCTCCGTCGCATCCCATCCTCCTCCTTGTGCGTGATGCACCGGAAGAGTACGGATTCTTCATCGCCTTGGGTGGGCCATTCGAAATGATCGAACTGGGCCAGTTCAGAGTATCAAAGACAAAGGGATCATCGCCATCCTCAAGCGGATTGTGCGCCTGCTGCGGGCGACCTTTCCGGGGGTGGTGATCGCGATTCGCGCCGATGCCGGATTCGCCTTACCCGCCTTGTATGACTACTGCGAAGCGGAAGGGATCGCACTG
>JBBSFO010000139.1:0-9548 GCA_038238655.1 Thermomicrobiales bacterium
ATCAAGGCGTCAATCGCTATGGACCGAATCATAGTACATCTCTTTGTTTCTGCAGGGGCTTGGCAGGCGAATCGTCCCCTTTGGCATCAGATGTGCGAAGGTCTCTCACCGTATCCGCATCGTTCTCCGTGCGCTACCGCTGTTTGGTATGCGCCCTTAGGAAAGGGATCAGCATCTATGAGCACAACGAAAATGAAGGCACCCGGCAAGAAGGGCTCAAACGGCACGGATGGCAAGGAAGCAACGCCGGTCATGCATCAGCGAGGTCGCGAAATCCAACGCTATGGAACGGTGACGGCGATGCCGGTCGGTGTCACGACGGAAGCGCGGCAAGCGAACTGCACGATGCTCAACCAGTTGCTTGCCGACACGATCACGCTGTACAGCCTCTACAAAAAAGCCCATTGGCAGGTGAAGGGGCATACCTTTTACCAATTGCACCTTCTGTTCGACAAGCACGCCGAGGAGCAATTGGAATTGGTGGATATGATCGCCGAGCGCGTCCAGATGCTTGGCGGCGTTTCGACCGGCATGCCTGCCGCTGTCGCGAAACTCTCCAAAATCGAGAACCCGCCGGATGGTGTGGAGGAAATACCCGCCGTCATCTCCCGCCTCCTTGAAGCGCACGAAACAATCTGCAACGAAGTAAACGAAGGCATTGACCAGAGCGAAGAGAACAAGGACTGGGGCACCAACGACATGCTAATGGGCGATGTCCTCCGCACCAACCAGATGCAGGTCTGGTTCGTCGGCGAGAATCTCGTAGATACGCCCCTCGTCCGCGCCTGAGCCATACGCACCACCCCAACGAACGAGACGGTCTTCGGGCCGTCTCCTTTCGCGCCCGCGCAGGCTGTCTCGCTTGTTTGAAGCGCACGCGGGACGCTTGCATCCACCGATAGCTGTTCTCTGGGAAGAACGGCTATACTTTCCCTTGTTGGGCATCGTTGCGGTTTCAGGAGGTGATGGCATGCAGTACCGGACACTGGGCAAGACGGGCGAGCGGGTGAGCGCGATCGGTCTGGGCGGGGCGCACATTGCGCGGCCGCAGGATCCGGCGGAAACGACCCGGCTGATCCACGTCGCGATAGACGCGGGGTTGACGTTCATGGACAACTGCTGGGATTACCATGCCGGACAGGCCGAGGTGAAGATGGGCCATGCTTTGCGCGACGGCTACCGCGAGCGCGTCTTTCTGATGACCAAGATTGACGGCCAGTCGCGCGAGGCCGCCGCCGCGCAGATTGACCAGTGTCTCGAACGATTGCAGACCGACCGCATTGACCTGATTCAATTGCACGAAATGATCCGCATAGACGACCCGGAGCGCGTCTTCGCCCCAAACGGGGCAATCGAGGCGCTCGTCGAGGCGCGTGCGGCGGGGAAAATCCGCTACATCGGCTTCACCGGCCACAAGGACCCGGACGTGCACTTGAAAATGCTCGATCAGGGGTTCGACTTCGATACCGTCCAGATGCCGCTCAATGTCATTGACTACCACTTCAATAGTTTCCAGGCGCGCGTCCTGCCCGTCCTCGTTGAGCGCAACATTGGCGTGCTCGGCATGAAGCCGCTGGCCTCGGGTCACCTCCCGAAAGAGGGCACGATCACGGCGGAGGAGTGCCTGCGTTATGCTCTTTCCCTACCAACCTCGGTCGTCATCACCGGCTGCGAGAATGCACGCGACCTGGAACAGGCGCTCCGCGTCGGCGACACGTTTAGCCCACTCAGTCGCGCCGAGATGGACGAACTCCAACAGCGCGCTACCACCGTGGACGGCGCGGAAGGCGGCATAATCGAGGGATGGAAGACGACCGGCGACTTCGATGGCACCGTCAAGAACCCGCACTGGATGACGACGGCAAGCGTCACGGCGGGATGAGTAGCGAGTAATGAGTAACGAGTAACGAGTAACAAGGAGTGGTGGAAGGATGATGTGCTGAGTCGAGCAGAGAAGTTTGAGGATGTTGTGGCGTGGCAAAAGGCACGGGTGCTGACGCGGGCAGTCTATGAGGCGACGCGGCACGATGCGTTCGTCCGCGATGGGGCCTGACGAGCCAGATGCAGCGTGCGGTGGTTTCGATTATGTCGAATATCGCCGAGGGATTCGAGCGCGGGACGCCTAAAGAGTACCTCTCTTTCCTTTCGGTCGCGAAGGCATCCTACGCCGAAGTCTGCTCACACCTCTATGTCGCGCTCGACATCGGGTACATTGACCAGCCGACGTTCGCCGTTCTCATTGAACGATCAGACGAAATCGCTCGTATGCTGAGCGGGCTTCGTACAGCGATCGGACGCGCACAATCGGGATGACCTCTTGTTACTCACGACTCGCGACTCGTTACTTCCCGAGCCTCTTGGCGACCGGCGATTTCGCGCGTACACTTCTGCGGCAAGAGGTCTGTTCGTACACAAGCCGAGGGTGAGAACCATATGGCGATGTATGACCGCTTTGCGCTTTCCCCCGAACCCGACGACGTTTCGATTCAGGATCGCGATCTGCTCATTCGCATGTCCGCCTATCTCGATACGATCGATACGCGCGTGCGGCAAGGGCAGGGTTGGTTCATTTTCAATGCCGACCGGGCGCGTGCGGCGCGGATCGCGCAGTATGTCGTCGCCGGGCTACGGTCGCACGCGCCGCTCATCTCGCACTTTCTGATGGCGTGGCGTGATTTCGCCCTCAATGCCTATGTCACGGAGGTCGCGCTGCCGCGCGAGGAGCAGGAAGAGCCGCCCGCGCCGGAAAGCCGCCGCGATCAGGAGCAGCGCATCGCCCGCCGCGTTTCCCGCGAGGCGTACTGGCGCGCGCTCAATGTGGATGTCCTCGTCCTGCCCGATCTCGCCCCCGCGCACACGCACGAAATCACGTTTTTGGCGGGCATCCTCGCCAGCCGTTATCGGCTGCATCTGCCGACGGTCATGACGACGCCCTTTATGCCCGACCGCCTGAAGACGGCGGTGGACGCGGCGGACACCGAAGGGGGCGCGTGGGAGCAACTCTGGGGCCAGATGTATGAAACCAGTCTAATCGCAATGTGACCACGCCGGCGCGTCCCCTCTACCTCGTGCGCCATTGCCGGGCGACCGGGCAAGCGCCGGACGCGCCCCTGACTCCAACGGGCAAAGTGCAGGCAGTTGCACTCGCCGATCTGCTCGCGCCGCTCGGCATCACGCGCATCGTTTCCAGCCCGTATGCCCGCGCGACGACCTCCATCGCGCCGCTCGCCGCCCGGCTCGGCATTCCGGTCGAGACCGATGATCGTCTGGTCGAGCGCGTTCTGACTCCGGTATCACTTCCGGACTGGCGTGCCCACCTCGTAACCAGTTTCGATGATCCCGATTACCAACTCGCGGGCGGCGAATCGGGCCACGTCGCCACCGCACGCGGCCTTGCGGCGGTTCACGACGCGTGCAATCATCCCGGCGGCGCGACGGTAATCATCACGCACGGCAACCTGCTGGTACTCCTGTTGCGGCATTTCGATGCCCGCATTGGCTTCGACACCTGGGAAACGTTGTCGAACCCGGATGTCTACCGTATCGTCCTCGACGAACCCGACCAACCAATTGCCCGCCTTTGGACGTTAAAGGAGTAGCGAGTTCGGAGTTCGAAGAATCCTACTCCGAACTTCGAACTTACCGCACGCTCCTTGCACTCGCTCGACAATCGCAGTAGCGTAGCGGGGCAGCACGGGTGCGGCGCGAGCAGGAATACAGGCGGACACGATGTATGGTATAGTGTCCCAGTACCCAACGGCACCGGCGATCTCCACGTTTGGCGGTAGCAGACGGCGTATGGTGGTAGTCACGCACGCGCCCTCCCGCCAATATTCGATATGGTATTTGCCATGAACACCACCCGGCCACTGGCGGCACATACCGCTTTCCTTTGGAACACCCTTCTCCGGCAACGCCGAGGGACGACGATGGTGCGTGCCTTCCTGCCCGCGCTGCTCGGCGTGCTGCTGGTCGTGTCGAGTGTCGCGGCGGACGATTCGCCCTTTCTGACCGCGCCGGGTGGGCAGTGGCAGCACGACGATACGACCTATTTCTCGATCAGTTACATCCAGCGAGATGCCGTCGCACCACAGGTAGACCTTTATAAGAAGATCGTTGATCCCGTCTACGAGATGGAGACGAACATCTTCGACGGCTCGCGACTCGTGCCCCGACCCGTGCCACTCTACCTCTACACGGATGTGTCGCAGTTCACCGCCGCCGTGCCAGCCGCGCAAACGGACCAGAACCTCTATAGCGGGGTAGATAGCGGCGGCGTCTATATCTGCGTGCCGCGCATGAATGGCCTGAAAGCGCCCGAACTGACGCTCAATCTCCGCATGCTCCTCACGGAGCAGATCGCCGCGACGATGAGCGGCGGCAACCTGCCCCCTGGCCTGCTGCGCGGCACGGCGCTCTACGGCGAAGTGCGGCCGACGGACTTGTCTTCCTTTGTCTCCACGCTCAATCAGCAGGCGAATGCCGACCGTCTCGCGGACTGGGCGACGCTCTTCAATACCCCCGACAATGCACTCATCGGCCAGCAATATAGTGTCGTCGCCTTTCTGATTGACACCTACGGCTTTCGCCAGTACCGCGACTTTCTCACGACCCTGAGCAAGCCGGAGGCGCGGAAGGATTGGCGGCAGGCGATGCAGATTGTCTACAAAAACGAAGGGGCCACCGCTGCCACGACGCTGGAGTCGAAATGGAAGGCATACCTTCCGCAGTTCCTCGGCGGCCTTTGGCAGCGCAACCAGTTCGCCTACTACGACATTGACGAGGCAACGCAACTTGTCGGCGCGGGCCAGTATTCGCAGGCGGTCACGCTGCTGACGCCCGCGATCGGGTTCCTCCAGCAAACGGGCACGCCGAAGCGTGCTGCCGATGCACAGACGCTCCTCTCTAAGGCACGCGCCGGATCGGAGGCAGAGGCCCGCGTGCGCGATGCCCAGCAAGCGCTCGAAGCAAACGACTACCCCCGCACCAATGATCTCTTGAAGCAAGCGTCCGACCTGTACAAAGCAGTGCCGGATGCCAAGCCGCCCCTTCTCCTTATTCAGTATCAGCAGCGCGCCGCGCGCGGCGCGCAGGCGACGGACGATTTGATGAAAGCGGAATCGGAGATCAGCGGCTGGAATGTCATTCGTGCCCGCCAGAACGCGAACCGCGCGTACGGGACCTTCACGGAGTTTGGCAATGCCCCGCTCGCCGACCGCGCGGAATCGGTGATGACGCGCGCGAACCAACGCATTCGGATGGCGAGCGTCACGGTGATCGGTACGGGATTGGCGATTTTACTTGGCGGCTTCGCCATGATCGCATTGCGGCGCGGGCGGCGACAGCATCTACCCGCGCTCCCTCCACTCGAATAAGTACTGAGTGCTGAGGACTAAGGACTGAGGACTAAGCAACCTGGAATGAGGCATACGTGGCAATAAATGCACAACGAAAAAATTTCCTGCGGAATTCCGGGCAGAAATCGCAGACGAATGGTGGCGGCCTCCGGCCCGTCCTTAGCCCTCAGTCCTCAGTCCTCAGTCCTCTCTCACTCCTCAGTCCGCGCGCCCTACGCGTTTTGTGGCGTGCGCTCTGGTTCCCATTCTGGTTCGGCACCGATCTGCGGCCCCCGGCGCTGCCGCGACGCGGGATGGGCGACAATCGCCTGACCGCCTTACGGCGCGGATTGGAGGCGACGCGATTCGTCCAGTGGATGCTGGAGATTCAGGATCGCATCTGGCGGCAGCGGTTGCTGCTCATCGCGCTCCGAGCCTTCTGGCTCAGCGCGTTTGTGGCGATTATTGTTTGCCTCGGCGCAATTGCGAAGGGGACACAGCCGGCCACAGCGGCAATCGCCGTGCCCGCCGGATTGATCGCCGCGCTCGCGTTCGTCTACGCGTGGTTGCAGCGACCGACCCGTATGAGCATCGCGCGCTTCCTCGATCAGGGCTATGCGCTGGACGCGACGCTTGCCACCAGCCTCGAACTGGCACAGGGTGAGATGGACAGCCATCTCGCGCCCGCCCTGCTCAACCATGCCGCCCGCACCGCCTACCGCATCGGCCGGGCGAAGCGCCTCCGCCTGCATCGCATCATCCAGGAACAGGTGATGGCGCTGGGGATGGCGATCATCACCCTCGGCGTCGTCCTGCTGCTTTTCTTGTCGAACACGCTCGACCGACATACCTTCGCGCCCGTCCCAAAGTTGCCGGACGTCAAGCAACAGCAACAGCAGAACAACGTGGACGCGAACGGCAATCCGACGCCCCTCGCCGATCAGCAGTTGACGCCGGAGCAGTTGCAGCAACTCGCCGTGCAGTCCGCGCAGGCACAGCAAGACCTCCAGCGACTGGCCGACTCCTTGAATGACAACTCGGCGACCAAACAAGCGGCGCAGGACATCCAGAACGGTAATTACAGCGCCGCCGCACAGGATTTGCAGCAGGTGGCGAGCAATCTCGATCAAGTCTCCCCCGATGCCCGGCAGAATATTTCCAACGACCTGCAGCAGGCGGCGAATCAAAACACCGCCGGCAATCAACCGCTCACCGACGCGGAGAAGAATGCCGCTCAGGCACTCCAGCAAGGCAGTGGCAATGACGCGTCACAATCCGTCCGCAACCTCGCCAATCAGGTGCAGCAGACGGGCGGGCAAGTCCGCTCGCAGCAGGACCTCGCGAATGCGATCCAGGACGCGCAGCAGCGCGCCAACGGCAGTCAGCCGGGGCAGCAGGACGCCAGCGGCAAGCCCCAAAACGGTGACGGCCAGAATTCGAGCGATCAGAATGGCCCCGGTGCGGGCATCGGCCAGCCCGTCCCATATCAACCGGGCGATCCAACACAGGTGCAGAATCTCGGCAATGCGGGCAATCCGCTGCCGCTGACGGGGCAACCGGCCGGGCAGTCGCAACCCCTCCCCGGTGGTACGGGCAACCCGCAGAATCTTGGCACTTCACCTGGCGGCGGCAATAGCTCCCCACAGTCAGGCCAGCAAGGCGCGGTCGATCAAGCCAGCCCGGACGCCAACCGCGTCGCGCGCGACCGACGCGATGTCGTGCAGGGCTACTTCACGCCGCCGGGAACGAAATAGAAGTAACGAGTAACGAGTAGCGAGTAACAAGGACTGAGCGGGGGCGACGATCAATCATCAGGGCAATGCATAGGGGAAACGGCAAATTATGGTAGCAACGCGCAGCGAAGGAAAACTCAGTCCTCATCCCGCCCAGAGGGCACCCGGAGTCCTCAGTCCTCCCCTGTTGGATGAGACGTTTCTGCGGCGCTTGGAGAGGCTGCAACTGCGGTCGCGCCGGTCGTTCACGCATGGGATCGCCGGGGAGCATCGGAGCATTCGCCGGGGCGCGTCGCCGGAATTCGCGGACTACAAGCCGTATACACCGGGTGACGATTTCCGCCGCGTGGATTGGAACATCTACGCCCGCATGGGCGAGATGTTCGTGCGGCTGAGTGAAGTCAATATTGACCTCGCCGTCCATCTGCTTGTGGATCGCTCCCGCTCGATGGACTGGGGCGAGCCGAACAAATTCCTCTACGCCAAACGGGCGGCTGCGGCGATTGGCTATCTCGCCCTCGCCGGTTTCGACCGCGTCACCGTCGCACCATTTGTCGGGGAGCCGAGTCGGACGCTCGGCCCGCTGCAAGGCCGCTCGCGAGCGGCGGGACTGTTCCAATTCCTGTCCGCGCTCCCACCGGATGACGGCGCGACCGATCTCGCCCGCACCCTGCGTACCTATGTGAATACGAGCCGGCGGCCGGGGTACATGGTCCTGATCTCCGATCTACTTTCCACGACGAGCATGGAAAGCGCCTTTGCCATCCTCATCGAGCGCGGATGGCAAATCGTTATTCTCCACACGCTTTCGCCGTGGGAACTGCGTCCGACGCTCGACAGCGATGTCGAGTTGGAGGACGCGGAGAGTGGCGCGCGCATGCGCATCCGCCCGACCACCGAGACATTCGCTGCCTACCAGCAGCAATTCGACGCGTGGCTCACCGAAGTCGAAAGGTACTGCAAGCGGTACAACATTACCTATGTCCGCGTCGCGACCGATATTCCCTTCGAGGAATTGGCAACCCGCACACTGATCGCGCAGGGGGTGCTGGAATGACGCTCCTCGCGCCCCTCGCCCTGCTTGGCCTCGTCGCGCTGCCGGTCATTTACGCTCTCTACATGCGTGAGGACGCGCCGGACACCTTTTCGGTGCCGACGCTTCGCTTCTGGTCCGAGGCGACGAGCGAGCGGGGTCGCCGCTTTCATCGCCGCCGCCCACCAGTGACCTGGCTGATGCTCGCGCAGATGCTGATCGCGCTCGTCCTCGTCGGCGCACTCGCCCGGCCGCTGCTCAATGTCGGCTTCCTTCGACCTTCGGGCGGTGCGAAGCAGCTCTTTATTGTCCTCAACGGCGGATCGAGTATGGGCGCGACAGACATCGCCCCGACGCGCTTCGCGAAGGCGAAGGAACGCGCGGCGACCTTAATCGGTGGCCTCGATGCCGATGAAACAGCGACGGTGATGGTGCTCGGCAGCGAAGTACGGATTCTCGGCGCGGGCGATGGTGTCGAGCAACTCGCCCTCAAGACCAAGCTGGACGACCTCGCGCTCCCCGGCGGACACGCGGATTTCCAGGATGCGCTCGGCGTACTCCGACCGCTCCTCAACCCGCAGCAGCGCAACGAAGTCATCGTACTCACGGATGGCAACCTGATCGGCCTCGGTGCGCTCAATCCGGACGACAAAATCCCCGCCTCGATCCGCGTCGAAAACGTGACGCAAGGCGAGAGCGCTGCTGCGACGGGCAATGTCGCGATCACGCAGGCTTCTACTCGCGTGTCGCAGCGCAATGCGGACGAGGAGGAGTTCTTCACGCGGATTGCCAACTACTCCGACGCGCCGGTTGCAGTCACGCTCCGCCCCTCGTTCAACGAGATCGCGAGCGCCGAAGAAAAAGTGACAATTGACCCCGGTCAGACTATCGAGCGCACCTACACGATGCCGAAGGGGGCGACCAAGGCGAAACTCGAAGCGCGCCCACCTCAGCCGGACGCCTTCCCGGCAGATAATGTAGCGGAAGTCGTCGCACGCGGGGGTCGTGGTTCCCGCGCAGTGCTCGTCACGACACAGCCAGGCGCGAACACGCCACTCGTCCGCGCGTTAAAAGCCTCGCCGAACATCAAATTAGAAATCCACGATGCGGCGGAAAAGCCGGATCTCGCCGCACTCGGCGGCAGTTTTATTGTCCTCGACGGCGTCGCGCCAAACCTGCAAAATCTTCCTGCCCGGACGCCGGTGCTCGTCGTTAACCCGCAGGCGGGCGGGCCGCTGCTCAGTGTGACGGGCGTTTCCAACCTCGTCTCGCCGCCCCGCCTTACCGATGCGGGCACGCGCGATATATTGCTGAAAGACGTGGATTTCGCGGGCATTCGCTTTAACCGGTTGCCGCTCGTTGCATCGCCGTCATGGGCAAGCGCGCTGGTCGAAACGAATGAGGGGCCGCTCCTTCTGAGCGGTGAGCAGGGCGGGCGGCGCATCG